>JAJYIC010000373.1 GCA_021790295.1 Pseudomonadota bacterium
GACATCCAGAACGGGGAGCTTGCGAACGTGAGTTGGGTGATCCCCGATGCCGGCGAATCCGATCATCCCGAAATCAACAACGGCAGCGGACCCTCCTGGGTCTCTTCGGTTGTGAACGCGGTCGGGGAAAGCCCTTACTGGGACAGCAGCGTCATCTTTATCACCTGGGACGATTGGGGCGGCTGGTACGATCATGTGGCGCCGCCGATCGATCCGACCTACGGCTATTACGAATACGGCTTTCGCGTGCCCCTTCTCGTGGTCTCGCCTTATACGCCGCAAGGCACTGTTTCGAATACCGTTCTCGATGTCGGCAGCCTCCTCAAGTTCGTCGAAGAGACCTTCGATTTGCCTTCGATCCAGTCCCTCGATCCCTCGATCAATACGAACTACGCCGACGAAAGGGCCAACGCCCCTTCCGATTTCTTCGATTTCTCTGCGCCGCCTCGGCCCTTCGTCGCGATTTCGGCGGCAAAGACCCACCTCTCGCAGTGAACCGCGCCGGCGCCTTCGCGCGCGACAAATAAGTCCCGCATCGCCCCAACGCTTTTCGCGTTGACCGCTTGCCGCAACGCGAGCGAGCGACAACCTTTGCAAGCATGCGATAAGCGGGGCATGCGATAAGCGGGGCGCCCCGCGAAAAAGCGCGGCGAGATGGCGATGGCGAGTGCGATAGAAACCACAAAAGCGGCCCTCGTGCACAAGGCCGAGGCTTTCGCCGCCGAGATCGAAAAGACGCCCGGCGAAGAGTTGGGCAAACGCGCGGTCGCCAAATTCTACGAGCATGTGCCGCCGGCCGATGTCGCGCAAAAAAAGCCGCGCGATCTTTGCGGCGCCGCGCTTTCGCTTTTGCATTTTGCCGAACGGCGCCGCGCGGGACAAAAGAAGGTCCGCGTCTTCAATCCCGATCCTTTGGAAGACGGCTGGTCTTCGCCCCATACGATCGTCGAGGTGGTCAACGACGATATGCCGTTTCTGGTCGATTCGGTTTCGGCAGCGATCAATTCGAGCGATCGCGTCGTCCATCTGGTCGTCCACCCCATCCTTTACGTGTCGCGCGATGCGCGCGGTCGGCTCGAAGCGCTGAGCGAGGTTGCGGATCACGGCCTGCGCGAAAGCTGGATGCAGATCGAGATCACCCCCGAAAGCGATTCCTCGGAGCTTGCCCGTCTTGCCGAAAGGCTTTCGGACGTCCTCGCCGACGTCAGGGCCGCGGTCGAAGATTGGGGCAAGATGCGCGCGCTCGTCGCAGAGCTTTCGCGCGAACTCTCCCTTTCGCCCCTTCCTCTGCCTGCCGCCGAAATCGCCGAGGCTCGCGATTTCCTGCGCTGGCTCGACGACGACAATTTCACCTTTCTCGGCTACCGCGAATACCGTTTCGACGCCGGGATCGAGGAAAAGGGCAGCGCGTTCGGAATCTTGCGTGATCGGAGCCACAGCGTTTTCGGAGGGTTGCGGGATTTTTCATCGCTCCCCCATGAGGTGCGGGAATTTCTCGGGCGGCGCGAACTTCTCCTTCTCGCCAAATCGAACCGCAGGGCAACCGTTCACCGCAACGCGCCGATGGATGCGATCGGTTTGCGCGTTTTCGCCGGCAACGGCGAGGTGGTGGGGTTGCGCCTTTTTCTCGGTCTTTTCACTTCTCTCGCTTACAGCAAAAGCCCGCGCGCGATCCCGCTTTTGCGGCATAAGCTCTGCCATATCCTCGAACGTTCGGGCTTCTCCCCGGAGAGCCACGACGGCAAGGCGCTTTTCCACATTCTCGACGGCTTCCCTCGCGACGAGCTTTTTCAGGCGAGCGAAGCCGAGCTTTATCCGATCGTCATCGGCATCCTCAATCTCCAGGAGCGCCAGCGCACCGCGCTTTTTATCCGCCGGGATCCTTTGGAGCGTTTTGTTTCCGCCCTCGTTTACGTCCCGCGCGAGCGTTACGACACGGCTTTGCGAATGCGCTTTGCCGCTCTTCTCGAAGAGGCTTTTGCCGGGAGGCTTTCGACTTTCTACACCCATCTCGATGAATCGGTGTTCGCCCGCATCCAGTTTCTCGTCGAGACGACTCGGGGGAAGGTGCCGGAGGTCGATGCCGAGGCGCTCGAAAAGAGGCTGGCGCAAGCCGCGCGCGGCTGGCCGGATCGTTTTGAGGAAGCCGCATGCGCCGCTTTGGGCGAGGAAGAGGCGCGCGCGCGCCTCTCAGCCCTAAAGCCCTTCCCCATTGCCTATCAGGCGCGAACCGAACCCGGCGAGGCGGTCGCCGATCTCGCTCCGATCGGCAAGGTCGCCCGCGGTTCCCCTCTCGAAGTGACGCTCCGAGAGAGGGGCGAAGCGTTGGGGCTGCGGATCTACCGGGCGGGCGAACCGGTCGCCCTTTCCGACATGCTGCCGATCCTCGAAAACCTCGCTTTGAGGGTCGTTGCCGAAGAGCCATTCCGCATCGATAGCGAAAGCGGCCCGGCGGTGTGGGTGCACGAACTCTCTCTTGCTCCCGAGCCGGCCGCCGCCCGGCTTTCCGAAGACCTCAGCCAGCGTTTCGCCGAGGCTCTCGCCGCCGTATGGACGGGAAAGGTCGAGAACGACGGCTTCAATCGCCTCGTCCTCGGCGCCGGCTTGTCGGCGCGGCAGATCGTCGTTCTGCGCCTTTACGGCAAGTTCCTGCGCCAGACGCGCGCGCTTCATAGCCAGGCCTATATGGAAGGGACCCTGGCGCGCCATCCCGCCATCGCGCGCGCTCTCTGGCGCCTCTTCGAGGTTCGCTTCGATCCGCAACGAGGAGAGGGGGCCGCGAACGCCGAGAACGAGGAAGTCCGGGCAATCGAGAGCGCTCTCGAAGCGGTCGAGAGTCTGGATGAAGACCGGATCCTGCGCGCTTATTTGCAGCTCATCT
>JAJYIC010000374.1 GCA_021790295.1 Pseudomonadota bacterium
CGTGCGAGCGTCCGACAGCGATCACGGTTTTCGGCGTCGACCGCCAGAGGGTGGGTCAAGTAGCCGCCGAGATCCGCGCCTACCGTCCGCCCGAACCTTATAAGGGCAAAGGCGTCAAGTACCGCGACGAGATCCTGCGCCGCAAGGAAGGCAAGAAGAAGTAAAGCCATGCTGGAAAAAGCAAAAGCGCTCTTTCTGCGGCGCCGCCGGCGGGTTCGTACCAAGCTGCGGCGGGTGGCCGGGGAGCGCCTGCGCCTGTCGATTTTCCGGTCGTCGAAGCATATCTATGCTCAGATCATCGACGATGAGGGGGGGAGGACGCTCGCCGCGGCTTCGAGCCTCGATCGCGGCCTCAAAGGAAGCCTCAAGACGGGAGCCGACGCCGCCGCGGCTCGCGCCGTCGGCCTCCTCGTCGCCGAGAGGGCGAAGGCGAAAGGGATCGCCCGCGTGGTGTTCGATCGCGGCGGCTATCTCTACCACGGCCGCGTCAAGGCGCTGGCGGACGCCGCCCGCGAGGGCGGCCTCGAGTTTTGAGGGCGAAGGTCATGGCACGCAGTCAGAGTGAAAGGCGCGGTCGCGGCGAGAGCGAACGGCAAGCGCGCGAGGAAAGCGATTTCGCGGAAAGGCTCGTCAGCATCAATCGCGTCGCGAAGGTGGTCAAAGGCGGCCGGCGCTTCGGCTTTGCCGCGCTCGTCGTAGTCGGCGACCGCAAAGGGCGGGTTGGTTATGGCGCGGGCAAGGCGCGCGAGGTGCCGGAAGCGATCCGCAAGGCCACCGAGCAGGCGCGGCGCGGGATGATCCGCGTTCCGTTGCGCGAGGGCCGCACGCTTCATCACGACATCGAGGCGAGTTACGGCGCGGGCCGCATCATCCTGCGCGCGGCGCTGCCCGGAACCGGGATCATCGCCGGCGGGCCTCTGCGGGCGATCTTCGAGGCCCTTGGAGTTCACGATATCGTCGCCAAATCTTTGGGCAGCTCGAACCCGCACAACATGATCAAGGCGACTTTCCGCGCCCTCTCGGGGGTGTCGAGCCCGCGGGCGGTGGCGGCGCGGCGCGGCAAAAAGGTCAGCGAAATTCTGGGCGGCGCGGCGCGCGGAGAGGCGGCGTGACGAGCGGCAAGAGGGTGACCGTCGTTCAGATCGGCAGCCCGATCGGCCGGCGCGCCGATCAGGAGGCGACCTTGAAAGGGCTCGGTCTCAACAAAAGGCACAAGCGGCGGACGCTTGAAGATACGCCCTCCGTGCGCGGCATGATCAGGAAGGTGCAGCACCTCGTCCGCGTCGAAGAGGAAGAGGCATGAAGCTCAACGAGATTGCCGACCGGCCGGGTGCCCATTACCGTGCGAAGCGTCTCGGTCGCGGCATCGGCTCGGGCAAGGGCAAGACCGCGGCGCGCGGAGGCAAGGGCCAGACGGCGCGCAGCGGCGTATCGCTCGCCGGTTTCGAGGGCGGGCAGACGCCGCTCCACCGCCGCCTGCCGAAACGCGGCTTCAACCGCAAGATGCTTCGCAAGGAGTGGCAAGTCGTCAATATCGAACGTCTGCAGGAGGCCCTCGATCGCGGCAAGCTCAAAGCCGAGGGCACGATCGACGCCGCCCGTTTGCGGGAGGCCGGGGTGATCCGGCGCGAAAGAGACGGGGTGCGCCTTCTCGCCAAAGGCGAGTTGAAGGGGGCGATCACGATCGCCGTCGCAGGCGCTTCGAAAAAGGCGATCGCGGCCGTCGAAAAGGCCGGAGGCCAGGTCATCCTCAAGGCCCGAGGCGCCGCGCAAAAGGATGCGGAAAAAGCCCCATGAGCCGAGGCGCAGAAAGCCGGTCTCGCGGCTAGGGAAGGTTTAAATGGCGTCAGCCGCCGAGCAACTCGCTCAAAGCATCAATCTCTCGGCGTTCGCCAAGGCGACCGAGCTCAAAAACCGCATTTGGTTTACGCTTGGTGCGCTTCTCGTCTATCGCCTCGGCACCTACATCCCGATCCCCGGCATCGATCCCAAGGTCCTCGCCGATGTTTTCGCGCACAATGCCGGGGGAATTCTCGGCATGTTCGACATGTTCTCGGGCGGCGCGCTCGGGCGCATGACGATCTTCGCGCTCGGCGTCATGCCGTACATCTCGGCTTCGATCATCATCCAGCTCCTGGAAGCGGTCTCGCCAACCCTCGAAAACCTCAAAAAGGAAGGCGGAGCCGGGCAAAAGAAGCTCAACCAGTATACGCGTTACGGCACGGTCGTGCTGGCGCTCGTCCAAGGGTATGGGATCGCGGTCGGGCTCGAGGCGATGCGCGCCGGCGCCGAGACCGCCGTTCTCAATCCCGGCTATTTCTTCCGCATCACCACGGCGTTCTCTCTCTGCGGCGGCACGATGTTCCTGATGTGGCTCGGCGAGCAGATCACGGCGCGCGGGGTTGGGAACGGGATCTCGCTCATCATCATGGCGGGGATCATCGCAAACCTGCCGCACGCGCTCGCCGCGACCCTCGAACTCGGCCGCACCGGCGCACTCTCGACGGTGACCATCGCCAGCATCTTCGTGATGGCGGTCTTCGTCATCGGCTTTATCGTCTTTATAGAGCGCGCGCAGCGCCGCATTTTGATCCAATACCCCAAGCGCCAGGTCGGCACGAAAATGTTCGCCGGCGATTCCTCCTCGCACCTGCCTTTGAAGATCAACACTTCGGGCGTGATCCCGCCGATTTTCGCATCCTCGCTCCTCCTATTGCCGACGACGATTGCCGGGTTCATGACCAACGGGCAATCCATTCCTTGGCTGAGCCGGATCATGAGCTACCTGACGCTGGGCGGGCCGCTCTACCTCTCGATCTATGTCGCCCTCATCATCTTCTTTACGTTCTTTTACACGGCGATCGT
>JAJYIC010000375.1 GCA_021790295.1 Pseudomonadota bacterium
GATCTCACGAGAAATTTGAGCCTGGCGAGAGCGGTCGAGATCTTGGCCTTGTTGGGCGCCGATTGGAGCGGGTTGAAGCCCTGGCAGATGTAGCCGTTGACCTTGCCTTCGTGCATCAGGTTATAGATGCGCAAAAGGTCGTAGGCGACGTCGAGCTTTGGCAGATAATCATAGGCGAAGTTGTTTTCGGCCGTCGCCGCATTGCCCCACATCGCCTTCTGGAAGCTGACGAAGAACTTCTTGTAGTTCTGCCAATAGCTGAGCTGGCCGGGCCGCAAAGGCTTGAACCCGCGCGACTTCATATAGGTTGCGAAATCGGCCTCGTGCTCGCTCGGCAAGGTCAGGTAGCCGGGCATCAGATTGGAAAGAAGGCCGAGATCGGTCAGCCCCTGGATATTGGAATGGCCGCGCAGAGCGTTGACCCCGCCTCCCGGCATGCCGACATTGCCGAGAAGCAATTGCACCATGGCCATGGTGCGGATGTTTTGCGTGCCGACCGTATGCTGCGTCCAGCCGACCGCGTAAAGCGCCGTCATCACCTTGTCCGGGCGCGCGCATTCCCCGATCGCCGACCAGGCGGCCAAAAGCTTTTCTTGCGGCACGCCGGTAATGCGTTCGACCATCTGCGGCGTATAGCGGGAATAATGCGCTTTCATCAGCTGAAAGACCGAACGCGGATTTGCGAGCGTCGGATCGGCCTTGATCCGGCCTTCGGCGTCGAGCTCGTAATCCCAGCTCGCCATGTTGTAGGCGCGCTTTTCGGCGTTGTAGCCGGTAAAAAGCCCGTCCTCGAAACCGTATCCTTCTTTGATGAGATAAGGCGCGCTCGTATAGGCCTTTACATATTCGTGCTGGATCTTGTCAAAAGACAAAAGATGGTTGATGAGGCCGCCGAGCCAGGCGATGTCGCTGCCCGGGCGTATCTGCATGGTAAGATCGGCGACCGCCGCCGTGCGGTTGAAGCGCGGATCGACGACGATCAGCTTTGCCTTGCGGCGCGAGCGCGCTTCGAGAACCCATTTGAAACCGCAGGGATGCGCCTCCGCTGCATTGCTTCCCATCACCACGACGAGATCGGTGTTGGCAATATCGGTCCAGGAGTTGGTCATTGCGCCGCGGCCGAAGGTTGGGGCGAGACTCGCCACCGTCGGTCCGTGTCAAACTCTTGCTTGGTTATCGAACGCCAGGATGCCGAGAGAGCGGATGACCTTGTAGGTGAGATAACCGGTCTCGTTCGAGCTTGCCGAAGCCGCCAGAACCCCGGTCGAAACCCAGCGGTTGACCGTGGTGCCGTCGCGGTTTTTGGCAATGAAGTTTTTGTCCCGGTCCTCCTTCAGGAGCCGGGCGATGCGGTCGAGAGCCCAATCCCAACCCACCCTTTTCCATTCCTTTGCTCCGGGCGCGCGGTATTCGGGATAAAGAAGCCGGCTCGGCGCATGGACAAAGTCGATCAGCCCCGCGCCCTTTGGGCAAAGCGTGCCGCGGCTCACCGGATGGTCGGGATCGCCTTCGATATGGATGATCGAAGAAGGCGCGTTTTTCGCCTTGTCGCCGAGCCCATACATGATGATGCCGCAGGCGACGGAGCAGTAGGGGCAGGTGTTGCGGGTTTCAGTCGTGCGCTCGAGTTTGAACGCCCGCACTTCGGCGAGACCCTCTTCGGGCGCGAATCCGAGCGCCGTCAAACTCGAAAGCCCTGCACCGCCGAGACGGAAGAATCCCCTGCGCGAGATCGGAATCATTCCCATGACCGCCTCCTTGGCGTCTATCTTCTCCCGCGCGGCTCGTGTTCGATCGAAGTTTCTTTTCGCCGCGGCAGAGAGACTGTTCCCCCCCCCGCAACAACTGTCAAGAGCGCCGCGGCAGGCAAGCGCGAAAGGGGGCGTGAGGATGGGCCGGATCGCCTTCGGCGAAAAAGGCGGGGTTGCGGCGAAGATCGACGACAAAGGGAGCCCCGGCCACGCCGCCGAGGCCGTGGCAAAAGCCGGCGCCGGCGAGGGCTACTCCTCGACCTCTTCCCCGCTCGCTTCCGCGCGCGCGGCGCCCTCCTCGGGATCGCTTTCGCCCGGCTTTCTCCCACGCCCGGCGCGGCGCAAAGCCTCGTCGAGTTCCTCCGTCGTGCAGAGCCCGAGAGGCACGGGGTGTCGCGGCTTGATGTTGGGGCTGTTCCAGTGCGTACGATCGCGCACGGCCGCGATCGTCGGCTTTGTCGTGCCGATCAGCTTCTGGATCTGGGTGTCGCTGAGCTCGGGATGGCTGCGCAAAAGATAAGCGATGGCGTCAGGCTTGTCCTGGCGTTTGGCGATGGGCGTATAACGCGGTCCCTTGTGCTTGACAATCTGCACCGGAAGGGCGCGCGCGGAAAGTTCGAGGCGGGCTTGCGGATCGCCTTCGCAGCGCTTGATCTCCTCGGCGCTGAGCTGGCCGTTCGCCACCGGGTCGAGACCGTGCATCTGCGCGGCCACCTCCCCGTCGGCGATGGCCTGCACCTCGAGCGGATGAAGGCCGCAGAATTCTGCGATCTGTTCGAAGGTGAGCGAGGTGTTCTCGACCAGCCACACGGCGGTGGCTTTCGGCATCAAAGGTTGGGGCATGCTGTGATCTCGGCTCCTAAAGGGGCGGCCGAGAGCGCCGGCGCGCACCAAAATCCAGGTTTTCCTATATAATCTCGGCGAGGGCGAGCAAAAGAGCGAGAAAGGGCGGGCGAGAAGAGGAGCCATGGACGAAGAGGATCTCGAACCGCGACGGAAGCCCGCACAAAAAAAGGATCTCGGCGTTATGGCGGTGGCCGAACTCGAAGCCTATATCGGCGAGCTCGAAGCCGAAATTCTGCGCGCGAAAGGCGAGATCGCGCAAAGGCTTCA
>JAJYIC010000376.1 GCA_021790295.1 Pseudomonadota bacterium
GCGGTTCGGGTGGTGTCTATGGCGGCGCGGGCGGCGCGGGCGGCAACTATTCCGAGAGTGTGATTACGGGGCTGACGCCTGGGGCAACTCTGACCATTACCATAGGGGCGGCGGGCACGGCGGGGTTCTTCGCGCTTTTTGGAATGATCACTTCGTTGAGCAAAGAGAAGGCAGGCACCGGCTTACCTTCGTCGCTCAATGGCAGGCCGTGCGCAATGACCTCGTGATAATAGGCATGCTTGTCCTTGACCATCGCCATTTCAGTCGAAAGCGTGCCGTCGAAATCGATGACGACCTGCTTCGCGTGGAAGGCGTTGTTGTCGTCCGCGTCGTTCCAGTTGACCGCACCCGGCGGCACATAGCCTCGCTTGAAGTCCGCGGCCAGGCGGTCGAGCGTCTTGATCACCGCCTCTTTGACCTGCGGATCGTCGCCATGAAATTTGCCGTCTTTGGTGACGATTCCTTCCCCACCATAAGCGACCACGAAGGAGTTGAAGGTGTTGACGGGATCGCCGCCGACGGTGCTGACCTCCCAGCCGTAGCTGTAGGTATGGCGCATCCCCTTCGCCCGCAGCTTCGCTTGCATCGGCTTGAAGAAATCGAGGAACTTGGTCCAGGTGTTCGGGATGTCCGAAACCTTGTAGCCTGCCTTCTCGACTAGAGATCCCCAGATATGAAATGGGACCACCCCGGTGTCGAAGGGGATGCCGTAATAGCTGCGCCGTTTCGTGACGTTATTGTAGCAATAGGAGGCAAGCAGCGCCGAGGAAGAGATTCCCGATTTTTGGGTTTCAACGACATCGGTGACGTCGACGAGCTCGTCTTTCCAGGCCAGCTCCGGAACGATCCAGGTCGGGGTCGCCCACATCGCATCGGGGACGACGCCGCTGGTGATCGCCGCGATCTCCTTCTCGCGCATCGGCGCAAAAGGAATGATGCTGTACTCGATCTTGTTTCCGCTCGCCTTCTCGTATTCCGCAGCGAGCTTGCGAAAGGCCATATCTTCCTGCGGGACGAAGCCCTGCACCCACCACACGCTGGCGGTCTTGGCCGCCGCGTTGGCGATGAAAGGCCGTATCACGGTTCCGGCCGCCGCCAAACCGAGCGACGCACGCAAAAGCGAACGCCTTGTCAATTTGTTCATGGCGATTCCCCCTTTTTGTGGTCGCGCCCCGCCCCGGGGCGCGCCTGTTCTTGCTTCGATCGATTATCGATCGGCTGCGTGATCAATGCAACGCCTTATTATCACTTCGAGCGGCTTTCGCAGAAAGGGCCCGATCCGCGTTCAACGCGGCCGGGGACACCCCAGGCGCGGCGCGATCGATCGCGTCGCGCCGGCCCGCGGCTGAGGCGCCCACGGGCCAGCTTTCGAAGGCGCTCGGCTCTCAGGCCGCCACGATCGGGATTTGGCGAAGATCGCCTCAATCCGCCTCAGCGCCTCGTCAACCGGCGCCTGCGGCTTCAAGCCGCCGGTCATGAAGTCGGCGAGGCCCACGTCCCGCTACGGTCGACCATCACTTGGGCGGAGGCGGCCTTTTAGGTGAGAGAAAGGGAGCATTCGATCGAAGAGGCGCTTCTTCTTGGGCGAACGACTCAGTCGAGCGCCCCGGAGATCAACCCTTGACGCCACCCAAAGTGAGGCCAGCTGTCATCCGTTTCCGGAACACGTAATAGGTGGCGATCGGCGGCACCGCGTAGACGATCGCGGTTGCCATCATCAGGTTCCACGGCGCTTCGTCGCTGTTGAGGAATTGCGCGAGCGCGACCGGGACGGTCATGCTCGCCTTGCTCGAAAGCAGCAGGAATTGATAGAGGTAGTCGTTCCAGGCGACGAGCATCGCATAGGTGCCGACCGCAACCAAGGCGGGCGCCATCAGAGGCATGTAGATGCGCAGATAGATCTGCACCGGCGAGGCGCCGTCGATCCGTGCCGCTTCGTCGAGCTCGATCGGGATGCTGGCGCCGTAATTCTGGAAGATGAAGATCGCGTAAGGGGTGGCGAACGTCACGAGAGCCGCAACCGGCGCCACGAGATGGTTCATCATCCCGTAATCCTGGGCGAGCCGATAAAAAGGGATCGCGAGGAACGAGGCAGGGATGACATAAGTCAGAAGCGCCGCGTTGCTGATGACCCAGCCGTGGCGGATGCGCATGCGGCCGATGACGTAGCTCGTCAGAGAACCAATGAGAAGCGTCAGACCGGTCACCGACCCTGCGAGAAGAACGCTGCGCCCATACTGGCGCCAGAAATAGTTGAGATACCAATAGCTTTGCGTAACTACGACCCAGTATTCGTGGAGCGTCGGATGCGCCGGCCACACGTGGCTCGAAAACACGTCGTTGTGGCCTTCGATCGAAACCATGAAGATGTTGTAAAAGGGGAAAAGCGTCCACGCGATCAGGAACAGGCCAAGCCCCGTCGCCCCGACGCTCTCAAGAATGCGGCGGCGTTGTGCCGCTCGGCGCAGCCGGTCGGAACGGATGTGCGACGGAGCCGTGCCTGCGGTAATCGCGGTCATAGCTGCACCTGTGCGGTCTTGAGTTTGCGCATCAATATGACGACGAGAGGGATGACGAGCGGCAAAGCCGTTAGAACCGCCCCCACGCCCAATCGCGGCTCGGCGAGACTGAAGGCGTCGCGGATGCCGAGAGTCGCCAGAACGTAAGTCGACATCGCCGGTCCACCGCCGGTGATGAAATAGGGCGTGTTGAAGTCTCCGAGGAGAAAGATCGTCAAGAGAAGCGTGGCGACGAGGTAGAGGTTCGCCAGCATCGGAACGGTTATAAGCGCGAAGCGGCGCATCCCGGTCGCGCCATCCACTGCCGCGGCCTCGTAAATCTCGGTCGGTATCGCCATGC
>JAJYIC010000377.1 GCA_021790295.1 Pseudomonadota bacterium
GCGGCGGGTGGGAAAGAGAGAGGCGATCGCCGGACGGTCGATCCCCGGCGCGGTCTTCAAAACAAACTTCGCCATCGCCATCAAGGCACCGGTGTTGCCGGCCGAGACGACGCCGTCGGCGCGGCCTTCGGCGACGGCGTCGATGGCAAGCCTCATGCTCGATTGGCGCCCGGTGCGCAAAGCGAGGGACGGTTTCGCATCGTCGAGGACGACCTCGCTCGTGTGGCAAAGCGTCACCCTTCCCGCGAGCCGCGGGAGCTTTGCCAGAAGCGGGCGCAAGGCGCCTTCGTCGCCGAACAGAAGAAAGCGCGTCTCGGGGAACCGTTGCAGCGCGATCCGCGCTCCTCGCAGCACCATCGCCGGCGCCCGAGCGCCGCCCATCGCATCGAGAGCGATCGTCGTTTCTGCGCTCACGCTACCCGACCTCTCCGCCGAGGCTTTCGCCTCAATCCGTTTTGGGGGTTTCTGCGCGTATCTCGCGTCCGCGGTAACGGCCGCATGAAGGGCACAGATGATGCGGGCGCTTCATCTCGCCGCAATCGGGACATTCCTCATAGGCCGGCCTTTTGAGCCCATGATGCGAGCGGCGCATATCGCGGCGCGACGGCGAGGTCTTTTTCTTGGGAACGGCCATGGGAAGCCCGAATGAGAGAAAAGCGAAAAAGCTAATTAGCCAAAATTCGCGGGCTCGGCAACAAGGATGCGCCCGAGCGTTCTCGCGCCTCTCAACTTTTGCCGCTCGGGCGAAGCCTTTTGAGGACCGCGAAAGGAGAAAACGCCGGCTCGTCCGGCGTTTTCTCCTCGAATGCCGCCTCGGAACTGCGCGGAAAGGCCGGCAAAGCAAGGGAAAGCTCTTGCGCCACCGCCTCGCCGATATCGATCGCCTCGCCCGAAAGCGGTTCGAACACCTCCTCTTCGGCGTCGAGCGTCAGAGCGCCGCCCTGCTTCTCGGCGCGGCCATAATAAAGGGCGAAACGATCGGAAATCTTCCCCGCCACCGGTTCGAGAGAGAGAACGCAGCTTTGCACGAAAGCCGCCTCGTAGCGCGCTTCGAGAATGACGAGACCGCCTTTGCCGCGGCTGAGTTCGGCGACGGCCGCAAGATGATCGAGCGAAATGAGCTGAAAGCGCCGTGCCAAAGCTTCCCGCTCTGCCGGGTTGGCCGCGATCGCTTCGCGCACCGCCCCCTCGCCGAGCCGCGCCAAGGGAATAAGGCGGGAGAATTCGGGCGCCGTCACGGCAAAGCCTCTGCAAAGGTGAAGCGCTCGGGCGCGAGGAAACGCACGCGCCCAGAGAGAAGCTCCCCAGAATCCTCTGCGGCAAGGGCCTCGACGGCGCGGCGCAGATAAAAAGCGAACGCTGCAAGAGCTGCCGGCGGCTCGCCGAGAGTGCCGAAAAGATTGCGTGAAAGCGCCTCGGCGAGAAGCCTCTCTTCGCCCGCGAGAGCGTTTGCGTAAGCCTGGACGCGACCCGAAAAAGCCTGCACCATCCTCTTCACCTCCCGGCCCACGCGCAAATCCCCGGTGCCGAGTTCGCGCAGACCGCGATCGAGATCGGCAAACATCCTGTCGGTAAAGGCCTGCCCGAGGCGCCGTCCTTCTTCGCCTTCGCTTTTGAGACGGGTGAGATAGAGAAAGGCGAAAAGGCAGATCAGCTCGAACCGCCCGTCGAGAGTATCGGGCACGCCGTAATCGGTAAAAAAAAGCGGCTGCCGCGCCTGCAGGGCGACCCGCCTATAGGCAAGGTCGGCAGCCTCGACCCGGGCGTTGCGGCGAAAAAACCCGATCATCCGTCAAGAGAGCGCAAAGGTTGACAGGAAAACGCCTTCTCCTTCAATCTCCGAAGCGAAATGGCCTCTCTCATGCCGGCGTTCAACAGGCTCCCTTTTGGCAACAGGCTCCCTTTTGGCAACAGGCTCCCTTTTGGGCAAAGGCCGGCCTCGCCCTTTTCCTTTTGAAGCGTCCTACCATGCGGATTTCCCGTCCCCTTTTGCTCCTCGCCCTTCCGGCGGCGATGCTCACCGCCGGCTGTGCCCGGCACCTCGCTCTTCACGGCAACCTGCCGCAGCCTTATCAGATCGCCGCGATCCATCCCGGAAAAACCACCGCCCAAGAGGTTCTCAAGATCCTCGGAAGCCCGTCGAGCACCGGCGTTTTCGACAGCCGGCACTGGTATTACATCAGCCGGCGCACCAGCCGGGTCGGGTTCTTTACGCCGAAGGTGCTCGCCCAGAATGTTTATATCGTGGATTTCAACGATAAAGGCGTGGTCCGGGCGGTCGAGCACAAAAGCCTCAAAAACGCCCAGGACATCGCGCCGGCGCCGGGGCGCACCCCGGCTCCGGGCGAGCATCTGACCTTTATTCAGCAGCTTATCGGCAACATCGGCCGGTTCAACGGGAAGGGTTCGGGCCCCGGGCCTTGACCCCTTTTAGTGAAGCCAGCCGCCGAGGATGGCGAGAAGCAAGAGCGCGACGATATTGGTGATCTTGATCATCGGGTTGATCGCCGGGCCGGCGGTGTCCTTGTAAGGGTCGCCGACCGTATCGCCGGTGACCGCGGCTTTGTGCGGCTCCGATCCCTTGCCGCCGAGATGGCCTTCCTCGATGTATTTCTTGGCGTTGTCCCAGGCGCCGCCGCCCGAGGTCATGGAAATCGCGACAAAGATCCCGGTGACGATGGTGCCGAGAAGCATCGCGCCGAGGGCGGCAAAGGCATTTGCCGGTCCGGCCACGAAAGCGACCACGACAAAAAGAATGATCGGCGCCCCCACCGGCAAAAGCGACGGCAGGATCATCTCGCGTATCGCCGCGCGCGTCAGCATATCGACCGCGCGCCCGTAATCGGGTTTGCCGG
>JAJYIC010000022.1 GCA_021790295.1 Pseudomonadota bacterium
AGGCCGGAAGAAAGGGGCGGATCGCGGCGTGCATGAGGGTTATGTCTTCCTCTCTTGGGACGAGGCCGGTGCCGATCGCCCATAAGGGCTCGTAGGCGACGACGAGGCTCCCCGGGAGGGCCCCCGCGGGGAGCGACCCCGCAATCGACTTTTGCACGACCTCGAGAGCGCGGCCCGCTTCGCGCTCTTCGCGTCTTTCGCCGACGCAAAGGATGGGAAGGAGGCCCGCTTTCCATGCCGCGGCGATCTTTCCCCGCACCGTTTCATCCGTTTCGCCGTGCCCCTGGCGGCGCTCGGAATGGCCGAGAATGACGTAACGACACCCGAGGTCCTTGAGCATCGGGGCGCTGATGTCGCCGGTATAGGCGCCTTTTTCCGCGGCGTGGCAGTCCTGTCCGCCAAGCGCGATGCCGCTTCCGGCGAAAAGTTCGCTGAGCGCCAAAAGCAGGGTCGCCGGCGGGCAAACGAGAAGCGCGGCAGGCGGGGCGCTCGCGGCGGCGAGGCGGACGAGATCGCGCGCAAGCACGCTTCCCTCTGCGAGAAGGCCGTTCATCTTCCAATTGCCGGCGACCAGCTTTTTTCCCGGGATCGGCGCAGTCATCGCATCCTCGCCTCGAAAGGGGGTCTGTTGCGGCAGGGGATGCCTCTCACTATCATGGTTTTTCGGTCATCGGTACAGGGCGCGCGAGTGTCTGCGCGCGAAGGTGTTTTGCGTCATGCTGCAGGCGATCCGCACGCGAGCCGGGTCTTTGATCGTCAAGATCCTGTTCGGCCTCCTCATCCTCAGCTTCGGTATCTGGGGCGTCGGCGACATCTTTCGCGGCCGCCCCGAGGAAAGCGTCGTCGCCAAGGTCGGCAAGGAAAAGATCACCGCGCAAGAGTTGCAAAAGGCTCTCGAACCGGCTCTTGCGAGGCTCGAAGAAGCGTTCGGCCGGAAATTCGATCTCAGGGAAGCCAAACGCTCGGGCCTCGTCGACAGCCTCGTGCAAGGGCTGGTCGAAAGGAGCCTCGTCGGCCAGGAGGTTTCCCGTTTGGGGCTGATCGTCTCCGATCATCTGATCCGCGAGGCGATCCTCGGCGATCCCGAATTTCGAACCCCGCAAGGCAGGTTCGACCGCGTCCTTTTCGACCGGCTCCTTGCCGCCAACCATTTGACCGAAGCGCGTTATGTGGCCAGGCTCAAACGCGGGATCCCGGCCAACCAGCTCCTTCGCGCGATCACCATCGGGGCAAAGCTCCCTCCCCTTCTCGTCGATACGGTTTACCGTTACGAAAACGAGAAAAGGGTCGCGGCGCTCGCCTTTCTGCCGCTTTCCTCCGCGCCCTCCGCGACGGCGCCCGACGAGGCGGCTTTGCGCGGATTTTACGAGGCTCACAAAAGCCTTTTCCGGGCCCCGGAATATCGCGGCTTCACCCTGATAAGCCTCACCTCCCGGGATCTCGCCGCAAAGGTCACGATATCCGAGGAAACGCTCAAAAAGGCCTATGACAAAGCCGGCGCCGCGCTCGCTTTTCCCGAACGGCGTGAGGTTTTGCAGATTCTCGCTTCGAGCGAGAAGCAGGCGAAGGCGGCGGAAAAGGCGCTCGCTTCAGGGGAGCCTTTCCGCGAAGTGGCGGCAAAGGTCGCCGCAGAGGCGCCCGATACGGTCGATCTCGGCCTTGTCAGCGAAAAAGAGCTGCCGTCGCCTCTCGCGCACGCCGCTTTTGCCCTCAAACTCAATACCCCGAGCCAACCCATCCGCTCGCCTTTCGGCTGGCACATCATCGAAGTCGTCAAGATCGTGCCGCCGGGGCGGGAGAGCTTTGCCGAGGCGAAAGGAAAGCTTCTCGCCCTCTTGCAGCAAAGAGGCGTGGCGCGGCGGCTTTACAAGATCGGCGAGCATGTCGACGACGCGATCGCCGGCGGTTTATCGCTGAGGGAAACGGCAAAGAAATTCGGGCTCAAAGTTTCGGTCGTCAAAGCGGTCGATTTCAAGGGACAGGATCCTGCGGGAAAGGCGATCCCGTTGCCGGTGCCTTCGAAGAGGGTGCTGAAGCTCGCCTTTTCCTCTCAAAAAGGGCGTTCGAGCCGGGTCATACACGAGGGCGACGGCGCCATTTTCGCCTTGGAAGTGGAGCGGATCATCGCCCCTCATGTGAAAAGCTTCGACCACGTCAAAGCCGAAGCGACCGCCGCCTTCGAGGCGCAACAACGCCGGGAGGCCCTCGAAAAAGAAGCGGCCCTTCTTGCCGCATCGGTCTCGCCGCAACAGACGCTCGCAGCCGCCGCCGCGGCGAAAGGGATCGCGGTTTCGACCGCGATCCTCGGGCGGGAAGGCAATGGCAAGGTTCCTTTGGGCCTCGTCGAAAAACTTTTTGCCGCGAAAAAGGGGCAGGCCGTTGCCGCGGTGACAAAAAAGGGCGCCTGGGTGGCAGAGCTTTTGCAGAAAGAAAGGCCGAAAGCGGCGGCAAAAGCCGCAACGGCGGCCCTTGCGCGAAGCCTCACCGGCGAAGAGAGGAGCGATCTCGGGGCCGAATTCGCCGCGGCTTTGCGCGCGCGTTTCCCGGTCAAGATCTACCCCGCCGTCATCGACCGGATGTTCTGAAACTCCCCGCGGGGAGGACGATTCCCTTTCAGGCTCGATGCCCGGGGCGACGCCAGATCGCCGCGCATTGCGGCACGGCTTTCCTCGCCCGCTCCCTGATCTCGCTTTCGGAAAGGGTGCTCAAAGGATGGTCGATGACGGCGGCTTCGAGATCCGGCATCCCGAGCGCTTCCTTTTGCACCAGGAGTTCCCGCGCAAAAGCGCTCGTAATGATGACGGCAGTCGGGACTCCGGCGGTTTCGAGTCGTACGGCGTCATGCGTACAGCACGACGTGCACGACCCTCAATCGCCGATCGCGGTCAGGACCACGTCGTTTTCGCGGGCGATCCTTTCGAGAAGGGAGGGATCGGCCTCTTTCGAGAAACTCTCCTTGCGGTAGAAATTGACCCGGCCGAAGCGACATTCATCTTCGAGGAGCGCGGCTGTCTCGCGCAAAAGCCTGCCGGCGTTCCATTTCGTGTTGTCGAGGACGCCAAGGGAGAGCCCTTGAAGCGTTTCCGGGCGCGGCGCGAGGGAAAGCCGCTCCCTTTCGAGCGCCCCGCGCGGGTCGAAGACGATCTCATCCTTCGCCATCCCGAACTCCTTTCTTTTCCGGTCAGAGAAAACAGGTGCCGTCGACGCAAAGCGGGGCGCCGGGGCCTTCCCCTTCGATGCTGCGCAGAACGGGCGACGACATGTGGCCCCAACCCGGGATGAAGGCCGAAAAGCGGCCCGCTTCCCCGCCGATGACAAAGAGGTGGATGAGGTCGGGGGTGGGCACGATCGGGATCCGCGCATCGCTCTCGCGCTTATACCATTTCGGGAGGTTGCGGTTATAGATCTTGCCGTAACGCCCGTTGAAGGAGATCTCGGAAAAAAGATTGCCGGCGTTCATGGCGAGATAGCTTTTGATGTCCTGACGGTTCCAGCCTTTTCGCGCGATCGTGCGCGCATGTTCGGGGCCGATGACGACCGCACAATGCCCGCCCGAGACGGCGTTGTTGTTGGCGATCGTGCTCATTGCCGAAACGATGCTGTCGAGGATGCCTTCGGGATCGTCGGCAATATGGTTTGTGACGCTGTGTGGGGGCTCGGCCGCGAGAACAAAAACCGTCGAGTCTTCGGGGCGAAAGCCTTTTTCCACGTGATAAGGGGCAAAAGGGCTCGCCTCTTCGTTCTCGGCTACCGCATAGGTGTATTTGCCGGGGTGTCCGAGGGTCGATTTGTCGAGATCGCCCGCCTGCCCCCCTCCGACATTGAGAAGGATGAGGCGAATGGCCCGCCCGATCGTCGCATTGGCGCGATTGCCCGAACCGAAGGCATTGGCGCCGCCGTTCATGCCGATGGCGCGGGCGACCGGTCCGTTGACGACGAGAAGAGGGGCGGCCATGTGCGTCGTCGCCTGAACCCCGTTGAGGTTGAAGGCGCGCTCGCCCAAAGCCAGCATCGCCGCGCGCAACACGGGCGCGTATTCGGGCTTGCCTCCGGCCATGACGAGGTTGATCGCCAGGACCTCGCGCGAGAGGCTTCCGTAACGCGGAGGCACCTTCATCTCGACCAGATCGGGTTCGCCCCCCAAAACCGAAACCGCGGCGACGACCGCCTCCGGCGTCGGCGGCACGACCGGAAGCCCGTCGGTCCAGCCTTTTTCGAAATACCATTCGACGAGGTTTGTCCCTTGCGGCACGCTGAAGGCGTTCGTTCGCGCCGAACTCTCTTCGATCATGACCCTCTCCACGCGCAAAAGGGCGGGCTATCCCGCAGCGCTCCGCCTAACGTGTTCGGCCAGCACGCGCGCGATCACTTCCGAAAGCCGCCGAGCGGTTGGAATATGGAGAAATTCGTTGGGGCCGTGCGCATTCGCATGGGGCCCCAAGACCCCGGTGACGACAAACTGGGCGGAAGGGAACCTTTCCGCGAGCATCGCCATGAAAGGGATGCTGCCGCCTTCGCCCATCGCCGCCAAAGGCGCGCCAAAAGCGGCCTCGGAGGCGCGCGAAAGAGCCTCTTCGAGCCACGGCTCCAAGGCCGGAACATTCCAGCCCGAAGCCGGGGTTTCCGCGGTGAAGGCGACGCGGGCGCCATAAGGCGGGTCCTTTTCGAGAAGGGCTTTGACTGCGCGAAGTGCGCTTCCGGCGTCGAGAGAGGGCGGCAGGCGCACGGAAAGCTTTGCCGCAAGCCCCGGCAAAAGCACATTGCCGGCGCTTTTGACCTGAGGCAGCCCGTCGATTCCGGTGACCGCAAGCTGCGGGCGCCAGGTGCGATTGAGAACCAGTTCGGCGGGATCGCTTTCGACCGGCAAGGCGCCGGCAACAAAGGGGAATTTGGTAAAAACCCCGGCCCCGAGCGAAAGCGCGGCGCGGCGCGCTTCAGAAAGGCGTTCGCCCGGCACCTCGGCATAAAGAAAGGGAGGGCGCAATTTCCCCGTCTCCTCCTCTTCGAGGCGCGAAAGGAGCTGGCGGAGAATGCGGAATGAAGAGGGAACCACCCCCGAAGCATCGCCCGAATGAACCCCCTCTTCGAGCACTTCGATGCACAGTTCCCCATTGACGATGCCGCGCAGAGAGGTGGTCAGCCACAGCTGGTCGAAGTTGCCGCAGCCCGAATCGAGGCAGACGACAAGAGAAGGCTCTCCGATGCGGGAGGCCAGATGATCGACATAATAGGGAAGATCGAAGCTTCCCGATTCCTCGCAGGCCTCGATCAGAACAACCGCGCGCGCGTGCGGCACGCTTTTGTCGCGCAAGGCCAAAAGCGCGACGAGAGCCGCGAACATCGCATAACCGTCGTCGGCGCCGCCGCGCCCGTAAAGCCTTTCCCCTTCGAGGCGCGGGGTCCAGGGCCCAAAACCCTCTGCCCAGCCCGTCATCTCCGGCTGCTTGTCGAGATGTCCGTAAAGCAGCACGCTGTCCCTACCCTGCCCTTCCCCCGGAACCTCGATCAATAGGAGAGGGGTGCGGCCGGGGAGCCTTACAACCTCGAGGCTCGCGCCGGGAAGCGCCGGCAGATGCCGGCGCGCCCAGCCTTCGAACATCCGCACCGCCTCTTCCATATACCCGTGCTCGGCCCATTGCGGATCGAAGGCGGGCGATTTGGCGGGGATGCGAATATAGTCGGCAAGAAGGGGAACGACCTCATCCCCCCAGCATTCGGCGATGAAACTTTTAAGCCGTTTGCCATCGATCATAAGCGAAACCTTTGCCGGAAAGGAAAGGCGGCGGCAGGAGGAAAAGCGCGCAAACTCCCCTCACTCGGCCGCGGCAGGCGCCTTTTCGCGCTTGCCGAAAGAGGGCGTGTCGGTGCGATCGACCAGCGTTTCCTCGCCTTCGGTAGGAAGCGTTTCGAGCCAGTTGACCGCGGCGTCGATATCCTCTTCCCACATCTCGCGCGGCAATTCATAGAGAAATTCGACGCCGTAGCCGTTGGGGTCGTTGATGTAGACGCTGTGCGTCACGCCGTGGTTGACGCGCCAGTTGAACTTGATCCCCCGGCTTTTGAGAAATGCGAGCTGCTGCAACCACGCCTCGCGGTTGGGCATCGCCAAAGCGACGTGATTGACGGCGACGGCGCTGCCGGAAAGCATCCACTCGCCGGGGGGCGGCAGGTTTGCGCTTTCGACGAGAGCGACATCGTGATGGGTGAGCTTGCCCGCGTGGTCGGCGCTATAAAAGCGCATCTTCGGCGGGTTCGGGCGTCCGGGCCGCGGGTGCAGCTCTGCGACCTGTGTGAGGCCGACGATCTCGGTCCAGAAACGGTGCGATTCCTCGATGTCGCGCACATTGAGGACGACGTGGTTGATGCCGCAGGGAGCAACCGGGGCGGCGCGGACGCCGGGTGTACGATCTGCCATTGGAAGCCTCCGAGTTTCTTCTCGGCCGATCGTACCTGCCTCGAGGCGCTGCGGCAACGTCTCCTGAAGGGTCTCCTAAGCCGCCTCGGCGCGCGCCGTCGGCTTTTTGACCAGCACGACCTTTTCCGCCGAGCGGCCGAGAAAGTGGTAGCCCGAACCCCCTTCAGCCAGGACTTCGAGAAACTCGTCGGGCTTGCGGATGAGAACGCTGCCGAGGATCCCGGCGCCGCGGCGCAGAAAGGCGTCCGGCAGGAGGCCGACCGTCGGCCCGACCATCGCCACCCGGCAAAGCGGTTTCGCCAGCCCCAAAAGATGATCGAGCGTATCGTTGATAAGGGTCGTGCCGGTGACGAGAAGGACATCGGCCTCGGGAACCACTTCATCCGCCTTTTCCGCGGGACGGAAAAAAGGCATCTCTTCGGCTTTGAGGGTCCGCGGGTCCTGTTCGAGGACGAGATAAGGCTGGCCGCGGCGTTTCAACTCTTTCAAAAAGGGAACAAAGGCGCCGACCACGACGACCCTCTCGCCGGGGCGGATTTCGGCCGCGTCGAACGCATCGACCCCAAGCCTCAATTCGGTCTCAGGGTAAGGGCGGCGTTTCCAGCAAAGATCTGCGAGAGCGTTCATCGCCGCGATCCCGGCGGCCATCCTTATGCCGTGCGGGGAGAGCGCTTCTTCCGCGAGATCGCGCGCGGGGCGGCCGCGAAGCTTTCCCGGAAACGGCATCGCCATCGCCGAAGAGGGGCAGCACACCGCTTCGGGGATGGTCCGCAAAGGCGTCGCGCAAGTTCCCGCGCTGCCGTTGTCGAGCTTCACCCCGGTAAAAAAGAGCCCGATCGCCGCTTTCTCGACTCTGATCCCTTCGAGTTCGGAACCGAGGATCCTGTCGATCGCGGCGAGGGTTTCCTTGAGGATGGGATCTTTTTCCATGGTCCGTTCTTTCATCAAAGAGGCGGGCAGAGAGGCTTCTGCGTTTTCTCGAAAGCGCGCGCCGCGCGCAGCACCCGTTGATCGGCGTAAAGAGGGCCGACGATCTGAAGTCCGATCGGAAGGCCCTCCGAAGTCAGCCCGCAGGGAATGCTCGCGGCCGGTTGGCGCGTCATATTGAAAGGGTAGCTGAAAGGGGTCCAATCGGTCCACACGCCCTCTTTTTGCGCCCCCGCGCCTTCTTTTTGCACATTGTCGAGATCCTGGCCGACGAGCAAGGCCGGGATCGGCACCGATGGCGTCAAGAGAAGATCGTATTTGCGGTGAAAAGCGGCCATCGTTCGGCCAAGGACGGCGCGCAGCGCGTCGGCGCCGATATAGCCGATCGCGGGGATCGCCTCGCCCTTTTTCGCCAAAGCGACAAGGCCCGGATCGGCAAGGGCGCGCTCCTCCCCCGTAAAGCCTTCGAGGAGCTTTGCCGCCCCTGCAGCCCACAAGGTGAAAATCGCCTCGCGCGGGGAAGGAAAGATCTCTCCGACCTCTTCGACCTCGGCGCCTTCGGAGGCGAACACCCGCGCCGCTTTTGCGACAGAAGCCGCGATTTCGGGGGCGACCCTCGCATAACCGAGGTTGGGGCTGAAGGCGATGCGCCAACCCTTGACGCCCTTTTCGAGCCCTTTTGTCCAGTCGCGTTTCGCGGGCGGCAGCGCGTAGGGATCGCGATCGTCGGGGCCGGCGATCACCGTCAGCATAAGGGCTGCGTCGCGCACGCTTCGCGCCATCGGCCCGATATGCGCAAGCTGCCCCATGGTCGAAAGCGGATAAGCCGGCACCCGCCCGAAACTCGGTTTCAATCCGAATACCCCGGTAAAGGCGGAGGGGATGCGGATCGAGCCGCCGCCGTCGCTGCCGAGATGCAAAGGCCCAAGCCCGGCGGCGCAGGCGGCCGCGGCGCCGGCGCTTGATCCGCCCGGAGTGTGCTCGGTGTTCCAGGGATTGCGGGTGATGCCGGTCAAAGGGCTGTCGCCGATCGCTTTCCAGCCGAATTCGGGGGTCGTGGTCTTGGCGAAAAGGATGGCGCCCGCCTCGCGCAAACGCGCTGAGGCCGGCGCGTCCTCCGACCAGTCCTGGTCCCTTTTGACAAGGCGCGAGCCCCGCAGAGTGGGAAAGCCGCGCATCAGGATCAGATCCTTGATCGTCACCGGAACCCCGTCGAGCGCGCCCTTGGGCTTGCCTTTCTGCCACCGTCTTTCCGACTCCCGCGCCGCTGCCAATGCTCCTTCGCGATCGAGAAGGGAAAAAGCGTTGAGCTTCGGTTCGAGCCTTTCGATCCGCTCGAAAAGCGCGCTCATCGCTTCTACCGGCGACAAGGCCCGTTTCTCGTAGAGTTCGAGAAGTTCGCCGGCCGAGGCGGTGCCGAGATCTTTTGCGCTCTTCATCGCACCCTTTCCGAAAGGCGGCGCGCGCCTTTCTTCATGCCGCGAAATTATCCGCGATATGGCGCTCTTCGGCGAGAAAAGAACCGCCCTCGCGTCTTATTTTCCGGCCATTCGGGCGGATTCAAAGCGCCGCCCCCAGATAGGCGCGCGCCAGTTCGGGCCTCTCAGCGATCTCGCGGGCGGGGCCGGAAAGAACGGTGCGGCCCGTCTCCAGGACAAAAGCGGTGTCGGCGATCTCGAGCGCCAATTCGAGAGACTGCTCGGCGAGAAGTAGGGTGAGGCCCGAAGCGCGCAAGCGCGCGAGGGTCTCGTAAAGCGAATCGACGACCGCAGGAGCAAGGCCGAGGCTCGGCTCGTCCAGCATCAAAAGCTTGGGGTCGCTCATCAACGCGCGCCCGAGCGCGAGCATCTGCCGTTCGCCCCCGGAAAGGGTTCCCGCCCTTTGCCGGCGCCTTTGCCCGAGTTGCGGAAAAAGCGCGAACACCCTGTCGAGCAATTCTCCCAAGCGCGCGCGCTCGCGCAACGCCGTCGCCCCGAGACGCAGGTTCTGTTCTACCGTCTGCTGGACGAAAAGCCTCCAGCCTTCGGGCGAAAGGGCAATGCCGCGGCCGACGATCGCGTAAGCGGGCTTGCCGTCGATCCGCTCGCCGGCGAATTCGATTTCTCCCGCCGACGCCTTTTCGAGCCCGGCTATGGCTTTGAGCGTCGTCGTCTTGCCCGCGCCGTTGGCGCCGAGAAGGGCAACCGCGTTCCCTTCGAAGACTTCGAGGGAAACCTCGCCCACCCCCAAAAGATCGCCGTAACGCACCGCGAGACCGGAGACGCGCAGGAGGATAGGGCTCACGCCTCGCCCCTCTTTGCCCGGCGCCCGAGATAGGCTCTGATCACCTCGGGGTTGGCCGTGACCTCGGCGGGGCTGCCTTCGGCGATGACGCGCCCCTGATGGAAGACGAGAACCCTTCGCGTCAGGCGGTGGATGACCTCCATGATGTGCTCGACGACGAGGAGCGTGATGCCGCGCGCGTGAATGCGCGCGAGAAGCCCGATCGCGGTCTCGATCTCGCTCGAGGTCAGCCCGGCAAGGGCTTCGTCGAGGAGAAGAAGGCGCGGTTCGGTGGCAAGGGCGCGGGCGATGCCGAGACGCTTGCGGCCGGCAGTGCCGAGCGCCGCGGCCGGCATCTCCGCCTGCCCCGCAAGCCCGGTAAACTCCAAAGCCTCGGCCGCCTTTTGCGCCGCCCGCGCCCGGCTCTCGTGGCGCAGGAAGGCGCCGACCATCGCATTTTCGAGAACCGTCATCCCGGCGAAAACGACCGGCACCTGAAAGGTTCGCGCGAGGCCGAGACGGGCGTGCCGGTCCGGGGAGAGCCGCGTCGACTCCAAACCGGCAAAGCGTATCGAGCCGGCTTCGGGCGCGAGATTGCCCGCAAGGCAGTCGAAAAAGGTGCTCTTGCCCGCGCCGTTGGGGCCGATAAGCCCGACCAGTTCGCCTTCCTCGACGGCGAGATCGGCGCCGTCGACGGCGCGGACATTGCCAAAGGTCTTGACGATGCCTCGGGCTTCAAGCAGCACGCCGGCGCCATCCTTTGACGATAAACCGCCCCAATTCGGCAAGGCCTCCGGGGCTGAAACGGGCAAGAAGCATGATGATGACGCCATAGGCGACATAGGCGATGCCGCGGGCGCCCCAAAGCGCGTTTGTCGCTTCCCCGAGCGGCACGAGGATCGCCGCGCCGATGAGAGGCCCGAAAAGCGTCCCCGCCCCTCCCAAAGCCGCCATCACCACCATGTTGACGGAAATGAGGATGCCAAAGCCGCTGTTGGGATCGACAAAGCCGACCATCACGGCATAAAGCGTGCCGGCAATAGAGGTGAAAGCCCCCGAGATCAAAAGCGCGTAAAGCTTGTAGCGCCGTACCGGAACGCCGAGGCTTTGCGCCACTCTCTCGTCCGAACCGATGGCGCGCAGGTAAAACCCCATGCGGGATTTCTGCAAAAGCCGGGTGAAAAGAAGAAGGATCGCAAGAACGCAAAGAAAGATCGCGTAATAGGGAAGCGAGCTGCGGAAGAGAAGATCGGCAAAAGAGCGCGCCCTTGCAGGGCCCATGACGCCGATCGCCCCGCCGACGAAATCCCAATTGGTGACGAGGATCCCGGCGAGCGCCGCGATGGCGATCGTCGCCATCGAAAAATAATGCCCGCGCAGGCGAAAGCTCGGCAAGCCGACGACGATCGAAAGGGCGAAACTCGCGACAATGCCGAAAGGCAAGCCGGCAATCGGCGGCCAGCCGAGCTTTGCGTAAGCCAGAAGCGCGGCATAAGCGCCGATGCCGAAATAAACGGAATGGCCAAATGAGACCTGCCCGGCATAACCGCCGATCACATTCCAGGCCGAAGCGGAGATCGCCGCGAGAAGGGTGAGCGCCGCGACCCTCTGATAAAAAGGATTTGCGGTGAGGAACGGGGCGGCGAAGAGGAGCAGCGCGCCGGCAGCGAATCCTGCACGGGGAAAAAGCGCTTTCATGCCCGACCGAAAAGGCCTTGCGGCCGCACCCAGAGAAGCAGAATGAAAAGCGCGAGCACCACCGCATCCTTGGTTGCGGGGCCGAGCCAATAGGCGGAAAAGGACTCGATCACGCCGATCGCGACGCCGGCCAAAAGCGCACCGGGGACGGAACCGAAGCCGCCGAGACACACCGTCACAAAGGCGAGAAGAAGGAATGAATTGCCGACTTCCGGTGAAACATAGAAAAAGAGGGCGATCAAGGCACCGGCCACCCCGGTCGCAGCGGCGCCGAGGCCCCAGGCGAGAGCCTGCATCGGGTCCGGTCTGACGCCGACCAGCTCGGCCGCGACCCGGTCTTCGGAAACGGCGAGCATGCGGCTCCCGAGGTCGGTTCTGGTCAGAAGAAGATGCAGCCCCAGGGTCAAAAGGAGGGCCGAGAAGCCGGCGATCAGATGGGAGGCGGCAAGGCGTAGGCCGCCGAGATCATAAACCCCGCCGACGAGGCCGCTCGGAAGCGAGACGAAATTGGCCGAGAACGCCCACAGCGCGGTATAGCGCAAAAAGAGCGCGAGACCGAAGGTGGACAGGATCTGCGCCAGCATGGGCCCGCGCATGACATGGCGCACGAGAGCGTAATAGACGAGACCTCCAAGCGCGAAGAGGAGAACGGCGGCAAGCGGGACAAAGACGATGGGTTCGAGCTTCAAAAGGGTAAAGGAGAAAAAGGCGATGTACATCGCCAGCATGACAAAGTCGCCATGGGCGAAATTGACGACGTTCATCATCCCCCAGATCAATGTCAGCCCGGAGGAAAATAGGGCATAGACCGCCCCGAGGAGGAGCCCGTCCGCGGCGAGTTGCAAAAGGATCATGCGCGAGCGCCCGGCGAAGGGTCGGGAGAGCCCGCAAACTCCCCGCCAAGGATTGCTTCGCGGGAGACCCCTCTCGGGCGCAAGCGCCTTCGCGGCGAACCCCTGAGGGCGGCCGCCCCCTTCACGCTCAGCCCTTGAACGGGAGTTGGAGCTTGGCGATCGCCTCTTTGGGCGGCCACACCGGGACGTATGTTTTCCCTTGCAATTCGGTCATCATCGAATAGGCGAGGAAGTTCTGCCCTTCCTTATTGAACTTGACGCCCTTATAGGCGGTGATGAGTTCGCTTGGCGGCATGTCGGTCGCGGCGAGGGCGGCGCGGATCGCTTCGGGCTTGGTCGAGCCCGCGCGATTGATTGCGTCGCACATGACCATGAAGCCCTGCATGGGGCGCGCCACCGAATCGTCGAGATCTCGGCCCGTCTTTTTCTTGTAGAGGGCATTCATCTTATAGCTGAGGCTTCCGCTCTTGCCGATGGCGTAAGCACTGCGGTTGAGGGCGCCCTGAGCCAGGTTTCCGACGCTTGTCACAAATGATGGGTCCGAGAAGCCCGAATCGTCGCCGATGACGATCGGCGGTCGGTAACCGAGCGTTTGGAAGGTCTTCATGTAAAGGATGGAATCGGATGTGTAGCTGATGAAGATGACGACGTCGGGCTTGGCGCTCTTCAGTGAGAGTACCTGAGGAGAAACATCCGTGCTGTTGGCGTTGTAAGAAATGGTCAGAAAGATCTTTTTCCCGTGCTCTGTCGCAAACTTTGTAATCGATTGGGCGACCGAGGTCCCGTAATCGGTGTTCTCGTGCACGATGGCCACCTTGCTCGTCGGCTTTCCCATCTTCGCGACATTGGCAAGAAAATCGAAATAGAGCTTGGCAAACTGTGGCGCGTAAGGGGTGGTGCGGAAAAACCATTTGTAACCGCGTTCGGTCAGATTGGAGGCGACCGACTCGCCGGTCAGGTAAGGGATGCCGTAGCGTTCGGCGACCGCGCTCGAAGTCAGAGTGATGTTCGATTGATAGGCGCCCAAAAGCGCCACCACGTGATCCTGCGTGATAAGGCGCAGGGCATCGCTCTGACCGACGGCCGGACTGCCTTGGTTATCCGCCCAGATGACTTCGATTTTGGCGCCGCCGAGACGCGGCAGCCCGGAGGTTGCGGCGAGAGGCAGAGGCGCAAGCTGCGGGTAAGGTTTGTTGATGACGTCGACGAGGAGATCGATCCCCTGTTTGATGGCATGGCCCGCAGCCGCGGAATTGCCGGTCAAGGGCTCGATATAGCCGAGCTTCACCGGCGCCGCGGCCTCTGCCCGCTGCCGCAAAACCGCCAGAGCCGGGACCGCCAAAAGAACGCTACGCCTTGTGATCGACATCTTTCTCTCCCCATGTCTCTGATCGGGCCCCCGTTCGGCCCTTTATTGAGAGTTTAATCCGCTGCCTCGGGCAGCGGAAGCCCCGGTGAAAGCCCGCAGAGCCTCTGCGTTTCGAAGCGTCGGGAAAATGTTGCGGCGAAGAAGGCGCGCCGGGATGTTGCCCGCTCGGCCGGCATGCTATAGTCGCCCCCGGCGGGGGGGACGGCTTTCCGCAGCGGGGTTCCGCGGCGCTCGCGGGAAGGTGGGAAAAGCAAGGAAAACCTGGTGGATGCGCGGTTCTGGCTGATCCAGATTTTCAACGGGATCTCTTACGGTGCGCTTCTTTTTCTCGTCGGCGCCGGGGTCTCGCTCATCTTTGGCGTCATGCGCATCGTCAATCTTGCGCACGGATCGTTTTTTCTCTTCGGCGGTTACATTGCGCTCTCGGTGATCGGGGGGACCGGATCCTGGCTTTTAGCGATCCCTGCGGCGGCGGTCGCGGCCGGCCTTTTCGGCGTCGTCCTCGAACGGGTCTTTCTTCGCCGCCTCGGCTTCGAACCTTTGCGCCAGGTCTTGCTGACG
>JAJYIC010000378.1 GCA_021790295.1 Pseudomonadota bacterium
CAGAGGAGAGCGTCGTCATTGGTAGAGCCGTGTTGAGGAGAACTCTTTGGCGAAAGAGGACCTGATCGAATTCCAGGGTACCGTGCTCGAGCTTTTGCCCGACGCGCGGTTTCGCGTGCGGCTCGACAACGGACACGAGACCCTCGCCTATTCTTCCGGCCGGATGAAAAAGAACCGCATCCGCATCCTTGCCGGCGACCGTGTGACGGTCGAGATGACCCCCTACGATCTCTCGAAAGGGCGGATCAACTTCCGTCACAAGGACGAGCGCACGCCGCCGCCGGCCTCGCCCCGACCGCAATTCCGCCGCCGTTGATCCGAAAACGCCCTCTGCCGTCCCGCCCAACGCGCGACCCGTTGCCGGCACTTGCCGCAATGGCCGAGGCGCGGCAACGGCGTCTCTGCGATAGGGATTTGAATTTCCTCGCCGGCGCCCCACTTAACGAACGGCCGTTCCGCGGCCCGGTATTTGACACAAGGTTACAACATATCGATGGCTTTTTCTGAACTTGGTCTGTCGCCTGAGATCCTTCAGGCAGTCTCCGAAGCCGGCTACACCACCCCAACCCCGATCCAAGAACAAGCGATCCCCCACGTGCAGTTGGGGCGCGACGTGCTCGGCTGCGCCCAAACCGGCACCGGCAAGACGGCGAGCTTCGTCCCGCCGATGATCGACATGTTGGCGGCCGGGCGGGGAAGGGCGCGAATGCCGCGTTCTCTGATCCTCGAACCGACGCGCGAGCTCGCGAGCCAGATCGCTTCCGCGTTCGAGGTCTACGGCAAGTATCACCGCCTGACGATGGCGCTCCTCATCGGCGGCGAAAGCTTCACCGATCAGGAGAAGAAGCTCGACCGCGGCGTCGATGTTCTGATCGCCACCCCGGGGCGGCTCCTCGATCTTTATGGGCGCGGCAAGATCCTGTTGCAGGATGTGCGCATCCTCGTCATCGACGAGGCCGATCGCATGCTCGACATGGGCTTTATCCCCGATGTCGAGCGCATCGTTGGACTGTTGCCGAAAGAGCGTCAGACGCTTTTCTTCTCGGCAACGATGCCGCCCGAGATCAAAAGGCTCGCCGACTTCTTCCTCAGCGATCCGAAAGAGATCGCGGTGACGCCTCCGGCCTCGCCGGCGGAAACCGTGAAGCAGTCGCTTCTCGTCGTCGGTCCCGCGGACAAGCGCGAAGCGCTTTTCCGCCTGATCCGGTCCGAAGACGTCAAGAACGCGCTCATCTTCTGCAACAGAAAGCGCGATGTCGATCTTCTCTCCCGCTCGCTTGCACGGCACGGCTTCGATGTCGCGGCCCTCCACGGAGACATGGCTCAGGCGAGGCGCACCCTCACGCTCGAGCGCTTTAAAAACGGCGAGATCCGGCTTTTGGCAGCGAGCGACGTCGCCGCTCGCGGCCTCGACATCGCCGGCCTCTCTCACGTTTTCTGTTTCGACGTGCCCCATCACGCGGAGGATTATGTCCATCGGATCGGCCGGACCGGCCGCGCGGGGCGTGAGGGCCGCTCCTTTATGCTGGCGGTGCCCGAGGACGCCAAGGCGGTGTCGGCGATCGAGAAGTTGATCGGCAGGGAGATCCCGAGGGGGCGGATCGACGGGCTCGCCGAGACGCCGCTCGAGTTCGTTCCGGGCGGCAGCCGCCTTCCCCCGCGTGTCGAAGGGCGCCCACCGAGGAAATCGTTTTCCAGCCAAAACGTCCCGCGGCAGGCGAAGAGAAGACCGGAAAACGAGGGGCAGCGGGAAAAGACCTCCGACCCGAGGCGTGAGGGAGGACCAACGATCACCGGAAATCCGCAAACACCTCGCCGCAACGGCGACACCGACGCCGCCGTGGGCTTTGGCGATCATTTGCCCGCTTTTCTCGCGCGCCGACCCAAACACACCCTCTGACCCTGTCGTTTGCGATGCCGCCATGCGCCAAGAGGAGCCGTCGCGATGAAAACGATCTTCGTCATGATGAAGTGCGAGCTCGGCCGCGCCTATGACGTCGCCGATGCGGCCGTCATGAAGGTCGAGGAGGTGTCCGAGGTCTATTCCACCTCGGGCCAATACGACCTTTTGATGAAGTGCTACCTGCCGGAAAACGCCGATATCGGCCGCTTTGTGACCGAGAAGCTGCAAACGCTTCCGGGGGTCAAGGACACCTTCACGATCATCGCCTTCAAGGCGTTTTCGGACGGCGCCTCGGTCTGACGCCGTCGCGGCGGAAGAAACGATCCCGCCCCGGAAAGAAGCTCATGAATGCTGAAGCGAGGCGATGGGTCCGAGTGGCGAGCCGCAGCGATCTCGCCGAGGGCGATGTTCTGGGAGTCGAGGCCGGCGGCCGCCAAATCGCGGTTTACGACTGCGACGGCACCCTTTATGCGACCGACAATATCTGCACGCACGCGCAGGCGCGGCTTTGCGACGGCTGGCTCGACGGCGAGGCGATCGAATGTCCTTTGCATGCGGCGCGTTTCGACGTGCGCACCGGAAAGGTGCTCGCGCTGCCGGCGACCGCGGACTTGAAGATCTATCCCGTGCGCATCGTCGAAGGGGGGATCGAGGTCGAGATCCCCTGAGACGGGCCCGTCGGCCCCTGCGGATGCCCCTGGAGGTCCTCTTCCTTCAGTGGAGCCAGCCGCCGAGGATGGCGAGAAGCAAGAGAGCGACGAGGTTGGTGATCTTGATCATCGGGTTGATGGCCGGACCCGCCGTGTCCTTGTAGGGATCGCCGACGGTATCGCCGGTCACCGCGGCCTTGTGCGGCTCCGAGCCCTTGCCGCCCAGATGACCTTCCTCGATGTATTTCTTGGCGTTGTCCCAGGCGCCGCCGCCCGAGGTCATGGAA
>JAJYIC010000379.1 GCA_021790295.1 Pseudomonadota bacterium
GATGTGCATGATGCCGTTACCGTCGGCGTGGCGCTCGGTCTCGATCGGGATCCCCGCCCGCCGCAATTCCGCGATGATCGGCGCTTCGTAGCTTTTGCCGCTTTCGCGGGCGTCGAGGAGGCCCAAAACCTCGACCCCGCGCCTTTTCGCGGCGACGAGAGCGTCCGCGATATCGCGCAAAGTGAAGGCGTAGATGGCGAAATAGATGTGCGCCTTGGCGGCGTTGATGAGGGCGATGATGTCTTTGTCGCTATGCTTTTGTTTGAGGCTGTAGATGACGCGGGTCGATCCGCAGCCTTGAGCGCCGCCGGGCGGCGCGGCAACGGCAGAAGAAGCTAGAAGAGGAGCGGCGAGAAGCGCCGAAAGGGCAAAAGCGATCCATCGTTTCATGGCCGTATCCGCGCCCGTGGCTTTTCGGCCAAATCAGAACAAAACAGGATCGAACTTGCAAGAGTCTTTTGCCTATAAAGGCGGAAAATCCCCTCTTCTGCGCGCGCGGCCGCAGGCCGGAAGGCTCTCCAGTTCAGCGGAAAAGCTCTTGACCTTTGATCCCGGCGTAAAGATGGGCGACAAAGTCGCCGTAACCGTTCCAGATGAGGGTCGGCACGCGCTTGTCGGTCCCAAGTTCGCGTTCGAAGGCCTGGCTCCAGCGCGGATGCGGCACCGCCGGGTTGACGTTTGCCCAGAACCCGTACTCGTTGGGGTCGAGCTTCGACCAGAAGGTATGAGGGCGTTTGTCGGTAAAGGAGACGCGGACGATCGACTTGATCGATTTGAAACCGTATTTCCAAGGCAGGACGAGGCGCAAAGGCGCCCCGTCCTGTTTCGGCAAAGGCTTGCCGTAAAGCCCGGTGACCAGAAACGCGAGTTCGTTTTCCCCTTCCGCGATGGTCGCGCCTTCGACATAAGGCCAAGGATACCAGAAGCGCCGTTCCCCGGGCGCCACTTTGGCGTCGAGAAAGGTCTGAAAGCGCACGTATTTCGCCGCGGCGAGAGGCTTTGCGAGGCGCAGGAAAGCGGCCATCGCAAACCCGCTCCACGGCACGGCGATCGACCACGCCTCGACGCAACGATGGCGGTAAAGCCTTTCTTCGAGCGGCATTTTCCTCAAGAGATCGTCGATGCCGATGGTGAAAGGCTTTTCGACCAGCCCGTCGACCAGGATCGTCCACGGCCGTATCGGCAAGGCTTGGGCCAGGCCGGCGATCGATTTGTCCGGGCCGAATTCGTAAAAGTTGTTGTAATGGGCGACGATCTTTTGGGGCGTCAGAGGCCGGTCGAGCGTATAGCGCGGGTCGCGTTTGAAAGGGTAAAGGGCGGCGCTCGGATCGCTCTCTTCTGCTGCTTGCGCGGGGGCAAAACCGCGGGCGGCGAGAAGCGAGCCCGCGCCCAAAGCCTGGAGCACGCGCCTTCTGTCGCGAAAGACGGGTTCGGGGGTCGCCCGGCTTTCGGGGATTTCCCATCCCCTTTTGCGTCGGACCAGCATCGCCTTCTCCCGACGTTTTGACGCCTTGTCGTCAAGCCTCGAGCCGATCTTGCCCCGCCCGCAGGAGAGAGGCAAATCACTCTTTCGCGAGCGCCCTCGCTACTGCGCGGCTTCGCTCGCGCGCGAGGCCAGAACCTTTTCCGCCGGCTTTCCGGTCAGCTCCTGCAAATGGTCGAAGCGGTGGGCAAAGCTCCCCACTCCGAGCGTCAGAGAGCGAAGCTCGACGATCAAATCGTGAAGCTCGCTTTGGGGCAGATAAACGTTGACGACGTCCCAGCCGGACCAGCCGCCTTTGGCGTCGTAACCGAGGATCTGCCCGCGGCGCCCCGCAACCAGCCTTTGCACGCGCGAGGTGAAGGCGTTGGGGACCGAGACCTCGACCAGCTCGATCGGTTCGAGCAGGATGGGGTCGCATTTGGCCAGGCATTCCTGGACCGCCTGGCGCCCCGCGGTCTTGAACGCCTGATCGGAACTGTCGACGGCGTGGAACTGGCCGGTGATGAGGTTGACCGCGAGATCGACGACGGGAAAGCCGAGAGGACCGCGGTGCAAAGCCTCGATCACCCCCTCTTCGACCGCGGGGATGTAATTGCGCGGGATGGCGCCGCCGACGACGCTGTCGGTAAAGGTGAACCCGGAGCCGCGCGGCAAGGATTTCACCTCGAGCGTCACATCGGCGAATTGTCCGTGCCCTCCCGTCTGCCGTTTGAAGCGGGAATGCTGCTGGCCGCCGCGGCGGATCGTCTCCTTGTAAGGAGTGGTCGAGGGATGACTCGAAACCGGCAGGTTGTGGCGATTGCGCAGGCGATCGAGGGCGATCTGAAGATGAACGTCTCCCTGGCCCCAGAGAACGAGTTCGCGCGTATCGGCGTTCTGTTCGAGTTCGAGGGTCGGGTCCTCATCGACGAGCTTGCCGATGGCCGGGGTGAGCTTGACTTCGTCGCTGCGCCTTTCGGCGGTGATGGCGAGGCCGAAAACCGGTTGCGGGCGTTCCGGCCGGGGCAAAGGCGCGGCCTTTCCCGAAAGCGAGAGAACGGCGCCGGTGGCGACTTCTTCGAGACGCGTCAGCCCGGCGACCTCTCCGGCTGAGACCGAGGGAAGCTTCTCCTGCTGCGCCCCGGTGAGGCGCAAGACGCTGCCGACGCGGCTTGCGTTCAAGACCATGCCTTCGCCGATCGTCCCCCGCCACACCCGCACCAAGGAGAGCTTTCCCGTATGCGGCAGGTGGTAGGTCTTGACCACCTGAGCCAAAGGCTCGCCTTCGGCGGCGATGCCGAGGCGCGCCGCGGTCGCCTGCGGGGACGGGGTCTCGTGACGCAAGGCTTTCCACAGCCTTCTAGA
>JAJYIC010000380.1 GCA_021790295.1 Pseudomonadota bacterium
GAGAATCGGGATGTATCCGGCCGGCGAGAGGCCTAAGATCGCAAGGCCCGCAAACGCCTTTAGCCTTTCCTCGGCGGGAGGCGGGGTTTGCCTCTGTGGGTTTCTCGGGAGGGAGGCGTACGCCCATGAGTTCGAACGGCACAGTCGCTCTTGTCACCGGCGCCGGAAGCGGCATCGGCAGGGCCTCGGCGTTTGCCCTTGCCGAAGCGGGTTTTGCCGTCGTTCTCGCCGGGCGCCGCGCCGAGCCTCTCGATGAAAGCGCGCGCGCGATCGCAAATAAAGGCGGGCGCGCTCTTGCGATCCCGACCGACATCGCCGACCCGGAACAGGTGAAGCGCCTTTTTGCGAGGACAAAAGAAGCCTTCGGGCGTCTCGACGTCCTTTTCAACAATGCCGGTTTCGGCGCCGGCGGCGCGATCGAGGATCTTGCTTTCGAGCGCTGGAAGGCGGTCGTCGACACCAATCTCACCGGCACTTTCCTCTGCATCCAGGAAGCCTTTCGCCTGATGAAAGAGCAGACGCCGAAAGGCGGCCGCATCATCAACAACGGCTCGATCTCCGCGCACGCGCCGCGCCCCAACTCTGCCGCCTATACCGCGACCAAGCATGCGGTCACCGGCCTCACCAAATCGGCCTCTCTCGAAGGGCGCAAATACGACATCGCCTGCGGCCAGATCGACATCGGCAATGCGGCGACCGAGATGACGGCGCGGATGGCGCGCGGAGTGCCGCAGGCGAACGGCGAACTCATGGCCGAGCCGACGATGGATGTGCAAAATGTCGCGCGCGCGGTCGTCTTCATGGCAACCGTGGGGGCCGAGGCGAACGTCCAGTTTTTGACCGTGATGGCGACCAAGATGCCCTTCATCGGGCGGGGGTGAGTTGGGCGCGAGGGCGCGCCGCAAAGAGAAAAGCGTGTTCTTCGAAGGAGATTACGCCATGTCGCAAAGCGTCGCGCAGGAGGCGGGGGATGTCGTAACGTCCATCGATCCCACCAATCTCGTCTGGGTCGCCCTGGCGTTCGCCGTGATGGTCGCAGCCATCGAAGGCCCCAGCATATGGTTTCTCAACTTTGTCCACGTCATGGCCGGTGTCTTGTGGACCGGGATCGACCTTTTCATGGGGTTTGTCTTGGGCCCGATCCTGCGCCGCGTGTCCTTGCCGGCGCGCCGCGCGATCATCTGCCGCCTGATGCCGAAAATGCTCTTTCTGATGCCGACCCTCTCGATCATCACGGGCACGGCCGGCTATTTCCTCGCCGGCCGGATCGGCTACTTGGCGGTTTCCTATCCGGCCTTCTGGTGGGTCGCCGCCGCCCTCGGCATCGTCGCGATCCTCACGGTCCAGGGCCTTGGCCTTCTCGAGCCGATCAATCTCAAGATCTATTTCGAACTGAGGAGGCCGCAACCGGACGGGGCGCGCATCGGCCGCCTGATGCGCTTTTACGTCATGGGGGTGGCGTTCCAGGGTTCGCTCCAGGTCGCCATCATCCTCGTCATGGCGCGCTTCGCCTCGGGGCTTTGAACTGAGGATCGGCAGAAAGCGGCGTTGACAGAGGAAAGGACGAGAGGCTCGTGCAAACCCCCTTCGATCCGCAAAGGCTTTTGCAGATACACCACAGCGCGCTCTCGGCGCGGGCGCTCTCGAGCGCCTTCGAACTCGACATCTTTTCCCCTCTTTCGAAGGGGCGGAAAAGCGCCGAAGAGGTGGCTGCGGTGTCGGGGGCAAGCGCGCGCGGGGTGCGCATGCTCCTCGACGGCATTGCCGCTCTCGCCGTCATCGAAAAAAAGGACGGACGCTATGGGCTCTTGCCGGGGAGCGCGCGCTATCTCCTCCCTTCGAGCCCCGACTATATCGGGGCCGTGCTGGCTGGAGGCCAGCTTTGGCAAAGCTGGGGCGGACTGAGCGAAGCCGTGCGCAGCGGCCGGCCGGCGCTCGCCGTCGACAAAAAAGAGCGCGCCGAAAGCTTTTTCCCTCTCCTTATCCGGACCCTCCACGCACTCAACCGCGAGCCGGCGCGTCGCCTTGCAATAGCTCTCGGGGCGGGGACGATCCACAAAGGGATGCGGGTTCTCGATCTCGCTTGCGGCTCGGCCGTCTGGAGCCTTGCGATCGCCGAGGCCGACCGCGAGGCTCGGGTCGTCGCCCAGGATTTTCCCGGCGTGCTCGAAGAAACGAGAGCCTATGTCGCGCGCGAAGGCTGCGCCGGCCGCTTCGATTATCTGCCGGGAGACCTCAACGAGGTCTCCTTTGGCAGAGAGAAATTCGATCTCACCCTTCTCGGAAACATCGTCCATTCCTTGGGCGAAGGGCCGGCGCGCAGCCTTTTTGCCCGCCTCCATCCTGCCCTTCGTCCGCAGGGGCGTCTCGCCATCATCGATTTCATACCCGACGAGGATCGCACGGGCCCTCCGGCGCCGGTTCTTTTCGCTCTCAACATGCTGCTTCAGACCGAAGAGGGGGATAGCTTTACCCTTTCCCAATATCGCGCCTGGCTCGAAGATGCCGGTTTCGAGGGGATCGAAACCGCCGAGATCGGCGAACAGGGTGGGATGGCCTCCCCCGCGATCATCGCAAGAAAGGGGTAGGGGTTCCGAAAGGCCGACGGAGCTTTTTCGCGCAGGAGCGCCCGCAACGGGGGGAAAGTCATGATCACGTTTTTTCGCACCGGCGCCGTCATGGCGGCGGCTTTGGTTGTCCTTTTGGCGGCGGCTTTGGGCGCCAAATCCGCGGCCAAGGAAGCGGCCCTTTTGGCGCGAGGCCGCTATCTCGTTACGATCGGCGGCTGCAACGATTGCCACACCGAAGGCTGGCCCCGATCGGG
>JAJYIC010000023.1 GCA_021790295.1 Pseudomonadota bacterium
CGTCTACGACGTCTCTGCCGAAGGCAATTGGGAAGGACGGACGATCCTCAATCGCCTCAAGGCGAAGGCGCCCCTCGACGGCGAGGCCGAACGCCAACTCAAAGACTGCCGCGCGCTTCTCCTCGAAGCGCGCGAGGAGCGCGTGCGGCCCCTTCTCGACGACAAGGTTCTCGCCGATTGGAACGGGTTGATGATCGCCGCCCTGGCGGCCGCCGGCCTCGCCTTTGCGCACCCGGAGTGGGTCGCGCGCGCCCGCACCGCCTTCGACTTCATTTGCAAGGAGATGACGGGAGAGGATGGGCGCCTTTTCCACAGCTGGAGGATGGGGCGCGCCCGCCATCCCGCAACCCTCGACGATTACGCCCATCTTTGCCGCGCCGCGCTCGTCCTTTACGAGGCGAAGCCGGAACGCGCGCTTCTCGCAAAAATCGAGGAGTGGACGGAAATCCTCGACCGCCATTATGGGGCTCCCGACGGGGGCTATTATTTTTCCGCCGCGGATCTGCCGGGGCTTCTCGCGCGCAACCGCAGCGCGGCCGATGCGGCCACCCCCGCCGGCAATGCAACCCTCGTCGGGGTCTTCGCGAGGATGTGGGTTCTCTCGGGGCAAGAGCGTTGGCGCCAACGCGCGGAAAGGATCCTCAAGGCGTTTTCGGGGGGCCTGCCGCGCCATTTCTTCTCTCTCGCGACCCTTCTCAACAACGCCGAACTTCTCTTGCGGCCGTTAGAGATCGTGCTCCTCGGAGAGGAGGGCGCGGGCGATCTCGAAGCCTTGCGCCGCGCGGTCTATCGCTCCTCTTCGCCAAACCGCGTTTTGCGGGTGGTGGCGCCAGGGGCCTGCCTTCCGCCCTCGCACCCGGCCCATGGCAAAGGCCTCATAAAAGGCCGCGCCGCCGCCTATCTTTGCGAAGGACCGGTCTGTACCCTTGCCCATACCGATGCCGAAAGCTTGCACGAGGCGCTTTGCCGCAAGCCTTGAGGGCGATCTTGTGAGTGGAAACCGCGATGGCCAGCTATTCCGCTTCTCTCGAAACCCCTTTGGGGCGCCTTTTTATCGGAGCCGGAGAGGAGGCGATCCTTTCCCTCTCCTGGCAGGGGACCGGGACCCCGGACGCGCCGACGCCTCTTCTCCGTCAAGCGATCTTGGAGCTTCGCGCCTATTTCTCGGGGCGCCTTAAAGCCTTCGATCTTCCTCTCGCGCCCCACGGCACCGCTTTCGACAAACGCGTCTGGGAAGCGATGCGCGCCATCCCTTATGGGAAGACTTCGAGCTACGGCGCCATCGCTGGCGCGCTCGGCACTTCGGCGCGTGCGGTCGGGCGCGCTTCGAGCCGCAATCCGATCCCGATCATCATCCCCTGCCACCGCGTCGTCGCCACCCATGGGCTTGGCGGCTACAGCGGCGGAGAAGGTTTGCCGACCAAGGAGAGGCTTCTCGCGCTCGAAGGCGGCTTTCTCTTCGCGCCGGCGAACCGCGCCGCCGGGCCTTCGCGGCCAACGCGCAGGTGACGGCGGAGCCTCTTGCGGCTATGGTTTCTCCAGTCTTTGACAACGATCAAGCAAGGACAAGCGATGACCCATGTGATCCGTTTCGAGAAGACGGGCGGACCCGAAGTTCTCTCCTGGCATGAGGTGAGCCTCGGAAAGCCTGGCCCGGGCGAGGTGCGCATCCGCCATACCGCGGTCGGCCTCAATTACATCGACACCTATCAGAGAAGCGGCCTTTACCCTCTGCCTTTGCCGAGCGGTCTCGGTTCGGAAGCGGCGGGGGTGATCGAAGAGGTCGGCCCCGGGGTAGCCGGGCTCAAAGCCGGCGACCGCGTTGCCTATGCCGGAGGGCCTCTCGGCGCCTATGCCGAAGAAAGGATCATGCCGGCCGAGCGCCTCGTTCCGGTCCCGCAAGGGATCGGCGATCGAGAGGCCGCGGCGATGATGCTCAAAGGCATGACGGCGTGGTATCTCTGCCGGCGCACGCACGCCGTCGCCGCCGGCGAAACGATCCTCGTTCAGGCCGCAGCCGGCGGGGTGGGCCTCATCCTTTGCCAATGGGCAAAGCATTTGGGCGCGACCGTCATCGGCACGGTCGGAAGCGAGGAAAAAGCGGCTCTCGCCCGGAAAAACGGTTGCGACCACACAATCCTTTACCGGCGCGAGGATCTCGTCGCCCGCGTCGACGAGATCACGCGCGGACAGAAGCTTCCGGTCGTTTACGACTCCGTCGGCAAGGACAGCTTTTTCAAATCGCTCGATTGCCTGAGGCCCCTTGGGCTTCTGGCCTCTTTCGGCCAGTCCTCGGGAGCGATCGGCCCCTTCGATATCGGCATGCTCGCGGCCAAAGGCTCGCTGTTCCTGACGCGGCCCGTCCTCAACCACTACACCGCTCGACGCGAAGACCTCCTCACGGCGGCGCGCGAGCTTTTCGCCGTCGTTTCGAGCGGCGCAGTCAAGATCGCGATCAACCAGACCTACCCCCTGCGCGAAGCCGCGCAGGCGCACCGCGATCTGCAAGATCGAAAAACGACGGGTCAGACGGTTCTTACCCTTTAGTCTTCGGCGGATCCGGCCTGCCGCTGCGGCCGGGACCTGCGCAAAAGAAAACCGCCCGCCGGGGACCCCGGCGGGCGGTTTCCGTTTCTACGCGACGACAGTTAGAACAGGACCTGGAATTCGTATTCGAGGATGTTCTCGCTGCCTTTGGCGCCGCCCACCGTGGTGCGCTGCGCCCAGTCGTATTCGATCCCGGTATTGACGAAGGAGACGGGCTGCCAGATCAGGTTGACGCCGGCGTCCTCGACGTCCTTGTTGATCGCGAGCATCGCCTGGACCGGGCCGACGAGATCGATCGGAACATCCTGGTGATCGATGCCGTAAAAGGCGGTCGAACGGATGTTGGGGGCCCACCAGTGCTCGTAGCCGACAACCCCGCCCCAGTTGGTGACCGTGGTCACGTGGATGAGAGCCGCTTCTGCGACGCTCGTCGAGGGAGCGGTGTAATTGGTCGCCAGGGAGGAGTGGTCGAAACCGTTGAGCCAGTCACCCATGCCTTCGCCGGCTTCGAACTGGAAGGTGATGTTGTCCTTGACCCAACCGAACCACGCGGGCCTCACATTGCCGGCAAAGCCGCCGCCGTAGCCGAGATATTCGCGACTGATGAAACGGCCGTCCTGGAAATCCATCGGTACGAGGACCGCCTGGAGACGCAGATGGCCCCAGGGCTGGTTCCATTGCGTATAGCCGCCGACGACGGGCCAGGTGGCCTTGGTCGGGTTGACGGCAAGAGGGGTGCCGACGCCGTCCACGAACGCGACCGAAGAGTCGCTTTCGACCTGGCCGACAGGGGTGAAGGCGGTGGTGTGAGGCTCTTCGAGATCGGCCGCCGCGGAGATGCCGTAGGCGCCTTTCCAGGTGTAGCGGATCTGCGGGATGCGGACCTTGCCCATCTCGCCGAGCGGGCCGCCGAAATCGATGCTTTCCGGACCGGCTTCGAGGTCGTTGGTCACGCCCCAATCCTGGCCGGCGAGAACCGGACCCAAGGTGCCGTAAGCGAGGCGCAGGCGCGGCAGGTAATTGTTGGAGACGTTATCGAGGTTGTTGCACGAAAGATTGTTGCAGCCGAGCCAGTCGAATTCGAAATGGGTGATCGCCGGGCCCCAGGCGGTCGGCGTCCGGGTTTCGACGAACATGCGCGACTCGCGGCCCGTGAACTGCACCACCCCGTTGCCGCGCGAATGCGCGAAGCCGTTGTTGGCGGGGGTAAAGGTGACGCCGCCCAAAGTTTGGCCATGAAGATCGAGAGGAGCCAACAGAGCCTGGCCGTTCTCGACGCCGACCGGAGCCTGCATGTTGCCGTTTGCAGGGCCGCCGTTGAGCCACCAGAACGCGTCGAACTTCACATAGCCGCCGACCCTCAGAGAGGTGTTGGTCCCCGGGATCAGGAAGGAACGCGGGAAGCTCCCGGCGAGCGAACCGGGACCGGGACCGCCGGCGCGGGCCTCGGCCGCGGAAAGCTGATCGACGCGTTTCTGCAGAATCTTGACATTGGCCTGCAGGTCCGAAAGCTCGTCGGCGCGCGCGGACGCGAAACTGCCGACGGCGAGCGCCGCGGCAAAAGCGCCGAGCGCGACGGCGGACCCGATTCTCCATTTTCTCTTCATTAGTTCCCCCCGATCGGTCAAACATTGCAGGTGGGCGGAAGGCGGGACACCCACCGCACTCGCGCCATAATAGGGGTGGGTCCCGAGCGATCAAGCGCGTTTTGCGGCTCTCGTGGTCTTTTCGTCGCAGCGTGTCAATGCGGCAACACAAAGATCTAAGTCTTTGCTATCCTGGATATTTTCGCCGAAAATACGGCCCTCTCGGAGCCGCGTCGAGGCCGGATATCGGAAAATCCTATTTCGCCCTTTGCGCGAAACCGCGCTTACCCGGCCCATATCCATTTCCCCCCGCCGGCGCGGGAAAGGGAAGGGGTAAGGCTCAGAACTTGAAGCCGATGCGGCCGCCGGCGCTGGTGATGCCGGCGTTGTGGGTTGCAAGATCGGCGTTCGACATGTGTTCGAGAAACGCCTCGATGCTGATCGTCGGCGTCAACTGGTAGCCGAGATCGGCGCTCAGGTGAAAGAGAACGGGAGAGCCGAGCGCCTTGCGCCCCGGCGGCGCGCTATTGATATAGCCGTCCTGATAGGCGCCGCCGAGGGTGCCGTCGGCATAAAGGCTGCCGCCCGAACCGAACATGTTCTGGATGAGGGTGATCCCCCAAGTGAGCCCGAAATAAGCGTCGTCGGTGTTTCCGGCCGTGTTGATGTCGCCGCCCAGCGTCGGCCGCGGCGAACCGATCAGCTGGAAGATCTGCGGCGGGGAGAACAGAACCTCGAGATTGACATCGGGCCCGCTCTCGATGCTGTCGCCGAGAATGCCGATGTCATGGGCGACAACGCCGATCTTCATCTCGTCGACGAGAGGCCCCTGCGCCGCCGCCGGCGCGGCGGAAAGCGCGACGAGCAAGGCGCCGAAGAGGGCCGCACCGAAAACCGGTTTCACGATCGGGAACGCCCTCTCGATTCGCTCATCGCAAGACGCGCATTCGCCTTCAAGTTACCCTTTTCAGAACCCCTTGCCAAGTCTCGGCAAAAGCCTTGGCGCGGGCCGACCAGCGATGGCGCGAAAGTTCGCGGCGAACCACCCTTTCCTCGCTCACCCAGTTGAGCTGGAGAACGCGCCGCTCGCCCTTGTAAGCGCGGTGGCCGTGAAAAGAGGCGGGGCCGCGGCGGAAGGCAAGCATGGTGCCGAAAAGGGGCGGCACTTCGAGCGCGTAATCCTCGAGGTTGTGAACGTTGCGCAAAAGGCGCAAGCGTCCTTCGGCCGCCTCCCAGGAAGGATTGAGGTAAAGAAGCAGGGTGATGAGCTTCGAGGCCGAATCGGTGTGGATGGCGCCGTCCTTGCCGTCGCTCCAGCCGCGCAAGGTGATCATGGTCGGCCGGCCTTCGAGATCGATGGCGAATTTTTCCGCGATTGCCGCTCTCAGTTCCTCCCCTTCGAGGAGCGCGAAGAGCCGCGCGAAAGAGGGGCCGATCGGAAGCGCGGCGGCGGGAAAGCTTCCGCCGCGCCGAAGGCGCGGAAAACCGGCGAGCAGCTCCTCGCGCCAGGCGGCGGAAAGAAAGCCTTCGACCACCACGAAATCGAAGGGGTCGCGCACCAAAGGCGCCGCCCTAAGGCGATCCAATTGAAGATGACTCAGAGAAGGCTCCACGGCTGCAGCGGCGGGATATTATAGGTCCTATGGGATCGAGGCCAACCCTGGAAAGAGGCGTGCCCGGCTTTGCGCCGGGCGCAAAGGCTGCGCCAAGGACGGCGCGACAGGCGATCGAACGGATCGAACGGCCGCCCGTTGTGGGCTTGCCGCATCGCGCCGACGGCCGGGGCCGCTGATGGAAGAACGCTGGGGCCTTCCGATCCGCGCCTGGCCGAAACGCTGGCGGCCGAACCGCTGGGATCTTCTCGCGCTCCCTCTCGTTTTCGGGTTTTTGGCGCTCGTCCTTTGGGGCGGGATGAAGATGGGCGCGCACTACGAACTCTGGCATCCTCTGCCGCTTTCCCTCAGCCCCTCGCATCTGCCCGGCTATGCCTTGCGCACGGTTTTGCGCATGGCCGCCGCGCTTCTTCTCTCGCTCGGTTTCAGCCTCTTTTACGCGACCCTCGCCGCCAAAAGCCGGCAGGCCGAAAAGCTCCTCATCCCCCTCCTCGACATCCTTCAATCGGTGCCGATCCTCGGCTTTTTGTCGATCACCGTGACCGGGTTTATCGCCCTTTTCCCGGGGCGGCTTCTGGGGGTCGAATGCGCCGCCATCTTTGCCATTTTCACCTCGCAAGCATGGAACATGACTTTCAGCCTTTACCAGTCTTTGCGCACGGTGCCGGCCGAACTCGTCGAGGCGGCGCGGATGTTCCATCTCTCGCCGTGGCGGCGCTTCTGGCGTCTCGAAGTGCCGCATGCGATCCCCTCTCTCGTCTGGAACACGATGATGTCGGTCTCGGGAGGCTGGTTTTTTGTCGTCGCCTCCGAGGCGATCACCGTTTCCGGCCACCAGATCCTGTTGCCGGGGATCGGCTCCTATATCGCCCTTGCCATCGCCCGGCGCGATCTCGAGGCGATCGCCGAGGCCGTCCTCGTCATGCTGGTCGTGATCCTTTTGTACGACCAGCTACTCTTTCGCCCCTTGATCGCCTGGTCGGCCAGATTCCAGCCCGAACCTCCCGAAGAGGCGGGCGCTTTGCGCCCCTGGTTCCTGCTGGTGCTGCAAAGGTCCCGATTTTTCGACCTTTTGCAAACGGGAATCCTCGCGCTCAACCGCAAGCTGGACGCCGCCATCCCGCGCTCGAGGCGGCAGAAAGAGGAACGGCTCGCGAGCGGGCGAAAAGGCGGACTGGAGCGCCTTCTCGACATCGCGCTCGTCTTTGCGGCCGCGGCCGCCGCGCTTTCTATCATCCTCTTCATCGCCAAGGGAGTAAGCGCGGACGAGATCGGACGGGTCTTTCTCTACGGGCTTTTCACCACGCTGCGCGTCTTCGTTCTGATCGCCGTCGCCTCTCTCGTCTGGGTCCCGATCGGGGTGGCGATCGGGCTCAGACCGCGGCTTGCCGACAAGGCCCAGCCGGTCGTCCAGTTCCTCGCTGCGTTCCCGGCCAATCTTTTCTTTCCGGCGGCGGTGGCGGCGATCCTCGAATTTCATTTGAACCCGCAGATCTGGCTTTCCCCTCTGATGATCCTCGGCACCCAGTGGTACATCCTCTTCAACGTCATTGCCGGGACAGCGGCGGTTCCGCTCGAATTGCGTCTTGCCGCGCGCAATCTCGGCGTGCGCGGGTTCCTGTGGTGGCGGCGGATCATCTTGCCGGCCATCTTTCCGGCTTATGTGACGGGCGCCGTTACCGCCGCGGGCGGTTCGTGGAACGCGAGCATCGTCGCCGAAATCGTCTCCTGGGGGCATACAACGATCAGCGCGAGTGGTCTTGGCGCTTATATCGCGCGGGCGACGGCGGTCGGCGACCCGCCGCGCATCGCCCTCGGGATCACGGTCTTGTGCCTTTACGTCCTCGCCTTCAACCGGCTTCTCTGGCGCCGGCTTTACGATCTGGCGGCCGAACGGCTGCGTCTCGACTAGAAACGGGGGGCGGGGCTATCCTCAGGGCGGGTGAGGATGGCGAGAGATGGCGAGAGATGGCGTTCGCGGCTCCACTCCTTTGCGCGGAAACGGTTTCGAAGACCTACAAAACCCCCGATCATATCGGCAGGCTGGTTCTCGATCGCCTCGATTTCACCCTCGAAGAAGGGGAGATCGTCGGCATCCTCGGCCAATCGGGCTCGGGCAAATCGACCTTCCTGCGCATCCTCGCGGGGCTCGTGCCGCCATCCGAAGGCCGCGTCAGCTACCGCGGGGCGCCCGTCCTCGCGCCCGTCCACGGCGTGGCGATGGTCTTTCAAAGCTTTGCGCTTTTTCCCTGGCTTACGGTTCTCGGCAATGTCGAATTGGGGCTCGAGGCGATCGGGGTGGCGGGCGGCGAAAGGCGGCGGCGCGCGGTCGAGGCGATCGACCTCATCGGCCTCGACGGTTTCGAAAGCGCCTATCCGAAAGAGCTTTCGGGAGGGATGAGGCAGCGCGTCGGCTTTGCCCGGGCGCTCGTCGTCAACCCCGACATCCTCCTTCTCGACGAGCCCTTTTCGGCCCTCGACGTCCTCACCGCGGAGACCTTGCGCAACGACCTTCTCGATCTGTGGCGCGAGCGCCGCATCCCGACCAAAGGCATCGTCTTTGTCTCGCACAATATCGAGGAGGCGGTCGAAGTCGCCGAGCGCATCCTCATCTTCGACAGCGATCCCGGGCGCATCCGCGCCGAGATCCCGGTTCCTTTGACGCGCCCGCGAAGCCCCGAAAGCGCCCCCTTTCGCCACATCGTCGATCAGGTCTATACGCTTTTGACGACCGGGCGCGGCGGTCGGCGCGGCGCCAAGGCGGAAGCGATCGGGATCGGCTACAGGCTTCCCGACGCCGGAGTGCAAAGGCTTTCCGGTTTGATCGACACCCTCCTCGAAGCCCCCTACCAAGGCCGCGCCGACCTGCCGCAGCTTGCCGAAAGCGAAAACCTTTCGGTCGACGCCCTCTTTCCCCTCATCGACACGCTGCAGCTTCTCGGTTTTGCCCATGTGAGCGCGGGCGATATCGAGTTGACGGCGCGCGGGCGCGACTATGCCGACGCCGACATCCTCGCCCGCAAGGAGATCTTTGCCGACAGCGTTTTGAAACAGGTTCCCCTTGCCGCCCACATCCGCCGGGTCCTCGACGAGAGGCCGGGCCACCGCGCGCCTTCGGCCCGGTTTCTGCGCGAACTCGAAGACCACTTGTCGGAGGAAGAGGCGCGGCGCGTTCTCGACACCGTCATCGGCTGGGGCCGTCACGCCGAGATCTTCGCTTACGATTACGACAGCGAAGTGTTGAGCCTCGAAAATTTCTGATCGCCCGATGCGCCCTTGGCGACGCGAACGGCGAAGGACGGCAAAGCCTTTTCCGGCGTCACTGGCCTGCGGTGTAAGGCAGCCGCGCGACCGCGGCGGCGCCCACCTGCGGCAACTCCGGGATCGTATACCAGGTGTTGCGGCACCAGCGCCGGCCGCAATCCCAGAAAGGCTCGTTGTCGACCTTGATATAGACCTCTTGCCCCGCGACCACGTCGACGCGGGCAAACTGATTGACGTCCTGGCCTTCGCTGTCGACGCTCACGCGATAGTCGCCCGGCCGCACATCAAGGGAGAAGGCGCCGCCCGGTTCCGAAATCCCGGCGACCACGCCGTTCAATCTGACCCAGGGACGGGCGTTGTCAGAGATGTAAGGGGAGTAGTCGCGATAGATCCAGATTCGGGCGAGCCCGGCGGGGACCGACGAAGGCGGCCCGGCGCTCGCCGGGGGCGGCCCGGCGCAGCCGAAAAGGAGGGCGAAAACGAAACCCGCCGCCAAGCGTCCGGCTCTGCGCATCCGCCTCGAACCCAATGCGAACCTCGCCATCCTTCCGCCATATGGGAAGAAAAAGCCGCCCTGTCGAGAGCGGCAAAGGCGCTTCTGGTCAAACGCCAAAGGCGCGCCTACGATGAGGGTCGAAAAGAACGATCCGAGTCGATTTCCGATGCGCCGCCTTGTCGTCATCCTTTTTCTCGCTCTTGCCGCCTGCACGCAGGCGACGGTGAGCCGGCTTGGCAACAACACCTTCCGCGTTTTCGGGCCGGGCGTCGCCTCGACCGCCCCCAACAAACGCATCGCCTCCGAGCTTTGTCCCGGCGGCTATCGGGTGCTTCATCAAAGCATCCATGAAAACACGCCGAACGGCTACTATCAGGCGCCGGGGACCTTTATCAACTGGACCATCCGCTGCCTCTGAAAAGGCTCAGCGCGGGCGCAAGGTCGGGAACAGGATGACGTCGCGGATCGAGGGACTGTCGGTCAAAAGCATGACCAGGCGGTCGATGCCGATGCCGAGACCGCCGCAAGGCGGCAGGCCGTATTCGAGGGCCCTCACGTAATCCTCGTCGAGAAGTTGGGCTTCCTCGTCGCCCAAGGCGCGGGCGCGCATCTGCTCTTCGAACCGCTCCCTCTGATCGAGCGGATCGGTCAATTCGGAAAAGGCGTTGGCGATCTCCCACCCGTAGATGAAAGTCTCGAAGCGTTCGGCAAGGCGCGGGTCTTTGCGGTCGGCCTTGGCGAGAGGGGAGATGTCGCGCGGGAAACCGGTGACATGGACCGGCGCTAAAAGGCGATCCTCGACGCGGGCGGCAAAGACCGCCTCGAGCGCTTCGCCCCAGCTTTCCCGCCCTTCGATCCGGGCCCCCAACTCCTCGGCCGCGCTACGCGCGCTCTCTCCGCCTTCGAGGGCGAGGAAATCGACGCCGGTCTCCTTGGCGACGAGTTCGGCCATGCTGCGCCGCGGCCAAGGCGGCTCGAGCTCGATTGAAACCCCGCCATAGGAAAGGCTCGTTCCGCCAACCGCGGCGCGGGCGGCCTCGGCGATCAGGGTTTCGACGAGGCCCATCATCGCCTCGTAATCGACGTAAGATTCGTAAAGTTCGAGCGAGGTGAACTCCGGATTGTGCCGCGGCGACAAGCCTTCGTTGCGGAAACAGCGGTTGATCTCGAACAGGCGGTCAGAGAGCCCGCCGACGAGAAGCCGTTTCAGATGAAGCTCGGGCGCGATGCGCAGATAAAGGTCGATGTCGAGAGCGTTGTGATGGGTGATGAAAGGCTTTGCCGAAGCGCCTCCGGGGATCGTGTGCAGCATCGGCGTCTCGACTTCGAGATAGCCTTTGGCCGCCAGATGCGCGCGCATCGCGGCGACCACCCGGCTGCGGCAGAGAAAGGTCTCGCGGCTCGCCTTGTTGATGATGAGGTCGAGATGGCGCTCTCTGTGGCGCAGTTCGATATCGGTTAGGCCGTGAAATTTTTCCGGCAAAGGCCGCAGCGCTTTGGCGAGAAGGGTGAGTTCGCTGGCGTCGACCGTCAGTTCGCCGCGCGGCGTGCGCCGGATGCGGCCTTTGACGCCGATGATGTCGCCGATGTCGAGAAGGCGCAAAAGGCCAAGATGCTCTTCGGAAAGGTGATCCTTGTGGCAGAAGATCTGGATCTTGCCCGAAGCGTCGTGGAGATCGAGGAAAAGGCTGCTGTTGCGCATGGCGCGGATGCGCCCGGCGAGCGCCGCCTCTTCCTCCGTCGCCGCGCCCGCGGGCAAGTCTTTGAAGCGGGCTTCGAGAAGGGCGGCGCAAGCGCTGCGGGCAAAAGCATAAGGATGGGGATTGATCCCCAAGGCCTCGAGACGCCGGCGCTTTTCGAGGCGGATCGCACGCAAGTCTCCTCCTTCTTCCTTCATCGCCCTGCCGCCCCTTATCCCGCCGCCGCCTCGGAAACGGAAGGCTCGGCGAGGTCGAGGATGGTTTCGTGAAAGCGCCGCAACGTGCCGTGATGACCGACGCTGACGATGGTCGGATGCCAGGGCGCCGAACGCAGCAAGCGATAAAGGGTGGCTTCCGCGGCCTCGTCGAGGGCGGACGTCGCCTCGTCGAGAAAGACGATCTCCGGGCGTACCAGAAGGACGCGCGCGAAAGCAAGGCGCTGCTGTTCGCCGATCGAAAGCTTTTGCGCCCAATTCCCCTCTTCGGTAAGCCTCTCGACGAGCTGCGACAGGCCGACGGCTCTCAAGGCCTCGACGAGGCTCTCTTTATCGAGTTCCTTGGCGGCGCGCGGATAGACGAGGGCCTCGGCCAGAGTGCCGAGCGGCAGATAAGGCCTTTGCGGCAGGAACAGAGACGTGCCGTTGCCGACGCGGATGCGCCCGCGGCCGAATGGCCAGAGGCCCGCGATGGCGCGCAAAAGCGTGCTTTTGCCGATGCCCGAAGGCCCGACGATGAGAAGCGGGCGCGACGGGCTCGCCTCGAGAGCGATTTCCTGGCGCAAAGGCCGCCCGTCGGGGAGATCGAGATCGAGCCCCGAAACCTCGACCCCGTCGCCCTTCTGCTCGACCGCGATCGGCTGCTCCTTGGCGCGTTCCGAGGCGATCTCGTCGAGGCGCGCGCGGAAGGTCGCGAGACGCTCGACGACGGCCCTGTAATTGGCGATCTCGGTATAGGAATTGACGATAAAGGAAAGCGAATCCTGCACCCTGCCAAAAGCCGTCGCGATCTGCATCAGCCCGCCGAGCTGGATCGCCTTGCCGAAATAGCGCGGCGCGGCGACCAGAAACGGAAATACCACCGCCAGCTGCTGATAGCCGCTCTGGAACCAGTTGAGGCGTTTGCGCCTTTTGATGAGCGCCCACCAGTTGCCGACGACATAGGAAAAGCGGCTTGCGAAGGTGTCGAACTCCCGCCCTTCGCCGGCGTAAAAGGCGACGTTTTCGGCGTTTTCGCGAAGGCGCACGAGGCTGAAGCGGAAATCGGCCTCGAAACGCTGCTGGTTGAAGTTGAGACCGGCCAAAGGCGAGCCGATCCAATGCGTTAGCCAGGTGCCGCCGAGCGCATAAAAGAGCGCGGCAATAACCATATAGCCAGGAATGGCAAGATGGGCGCCCCAAGGGAGAGGGATGGAAAGCGCGCCCGACAAGACCCAAAGGATCGAAAGGAACGAAAGGAGGGTGACGACGGCGTTGAGGAGCCCCATCGAAAGATCGATGGTGGTCCCGGCGAAAGAGTTCAGATCCTCGGAGATGCGCTGGTCGGGGTTGTCGGTCGAAGCATAGTAAAGCTGGAGGCGGTAATAGGCCTGATCGGAAAGCCATGTTTCGAGGAAATGGTGAGTCATCCAGCGCCGCCAGCGTATCTGCAACGCCTGCCTCAAGTAGACGGAATAGACCGCAGCAACTATCCAGAAGAACGCGATAATACCGAAAATACCGAATTCCTTCCAGAACTGATTCCAGTTGTATTGCTGCAACGCATTATAAAAGTCCTTATACCAATAATTCAGGCGGACATTGAGCCAAACCGTAAAAAGGGTGAGCGCCGTAATCGCCACCAGAAGCCCCCCCGCCGCCCATTTTTCCTCGGACTTCCAATAAGGCCAGGCGATGCCCCAGGCCTCTCGCAGGAAACTCCGCCGGCGTTCTGCCATAGTCCCTCTCCGTTACCCTCGCGCGACCCAGAGAAGTGATCTGCAACCGCGCGCCTTTGATCCCTATGATCTTCCCTTCGCCTGCGACCGCGGCTTCGCGCGGCCGCTTTCTGAGGCGCCGCTCGCCGCAGTCTTGCCTCGCTTCGTTATCGAAGTCTTGTCGGCCTTCCTCTCCCGCACCCTCCCCGGGCCTTTTTGTTACCGCTCTGAAAAAGCGGCGATTTCATGATTGATGAATGCGAACGCACGGTGGCCGAATTCCGCGCCCTTCGCAAGGGGGGCGGCCGGCTCTCGACGTTGCTCTTGACTTTGGTGCGGGCGCCGCGCCGAGGCTTCGACCCCTCCCCGACCGCGAAAGGGTTCATTCCGCCGAAACCCGGCTCTCCGCCTCTTCACCGCCGAGAAAGGCGATCAACTCCTTCCTTTCGGCCACGGCCGTTCCCGCCTTGCCGGAGACGACGGCGAAAGCGATGGCGGCAAGACGGGAAGCCGCCGCCAGCGGAAGACCGCAGGCAAAGGAGGCGGCCATCACCGCCGCCATCGTGTCCTCGACCCCGGAGAAATCGTAAATCTCGCGTTTCGGCACCGCTTCGAGGCGACAGGAGCCGTCGGCCGCGACAACCATCGTTCCCTGGTGTCCAGGGCTTGCGACAACGGCGCCGAAACCGCAGCGTTCGATCAGCATGCGGGCGGCGTCGGCGGCGCTGTTCTCGTCCCTCTCGGGGATGCCGGTGGCATGGAAAAGCTCTTCGCGGGTGGGCTTGAAAAGATCGGCGCCGCGGTAGCGTATGGGGGCGCCCCCTTCC
>JAJYIC010000024.1 GCA_021790295.1 Pseudomonadota bacterium
CGCTTTCTGTGCGATAAAGGCGCCGCGCATCGCCGCACTCTCGGCCGCCTGCGCCGCAGCCGGAAGAGGGTCGCCATCGGCGCGAGCTTCGCCTCGCGAGGCCCCCTCGGCGGCGTTCTGGGTGAGGCGAGGCTGCGGATAAAGCCCGGCTTCGCGTCCCCCTTCCGCCTTTGCCGTTTCGACAAGGGAGAGAACGGGCTTCCCTTCTTTCAAGGCTTCGGCATCGATGCCGGTTGCGACAACCGAGATGCGGATCTTGCCCGACAAGGTCTCGTCGAAGGTCGAGCCGAAGATGATGTTGGCCTCGGGATCGACCTCTTCGCGGATCCGGTTTGCCGCTTCGTCGACCTCGAACAAGGTCAGATCGGGCCCGCCGGTGATGTTGATGAGGACGCCTTTGGCGCCTTTCATCGATACGTCTTCGAGCAGAGGGTTGGAGATTGCCGCTTCGGCGGCGTCGACCGCGCGCCGATCGCCCGCCGCCTCTCCGGTTCCCATCATCGCCTTGCCCATCTCGCTCATCACCGTGCGGATATCGGCGAAATCGAGATTGATGAGGCCCGGCATCACCATCAGATCGGTCACGCCGCGCACGCCGGCATGGAGGACGTCGTCGGCCATTTTGAAAGCGTCGGCGAAAGTCGTGCGCTCGTTGGCGACGCGGAAAAGGTTCTGGTTGGGGATGATGATCAAGGTGTCGACGAACTTTTGCAGTTCTTCGATCCCGGCTTCGGCGATCCGCAAGCGATGGCTGCCTTCGAACTGGAAGGGTTTTGTCACCACCCCGACGGTGAGGATCCCCGCCTCGCGGGCGACGCGGGCGATGACCGGTGCGCCTCCGGTCCCCGTGCCGCCGCCCATGCCGGCGGCGATAAACACCATGTTGGAGCCGTGGATCGCTTCGAGGATCTCATCGAGCGCTTCTTCCGCGGCGGCGCGGCCGACATCGGGGCGCGAACCGGCGCCGAGACCGCGCGTCACCCCGACCCCGAGCTGGATCTTGCGTTCGGCCGCCGAGCCTTTGAGGGCTTGCGCGTCGGTGTTGCAGGCGAGGAATTCGCAACCGATCAGATTGGCGCGGATCATGTTGTTGACGGCATTGCCCCCGGCGCCGCCGACCCCGATGACCGAGATGCGCGGGCGCATCTCCCTTTCGTCTTTCGGGATGCTGAGATTGATCATAGGCTCATCCTCCGCCTCTCTGCAGCCATGCCCGGTTTGGGCCGGGCTCCCCCCTCGCCGCATCCGCCGGCGCGCTCGCGCGACGGCTTTTGCTTCCCCCTCCGAACGCCGCGTCTTTCCCCTTATGCCGCGACGGGCGGAGAGTTTCAATCACCTCAAAGATTCTCGCGCAACCACTGCGCGAGGCGTCCCACAACCCCCGTCGGCGCGCGGCGATAGGCCCGCGCCGGCAGGGCGCGCTCGGAAAGCGCGAACTCTAAAAGCCCCGTCGCCGCCGAAAAGGCCGGACCCGAGGTCGACTCGGCAAGCCATTCGACGGCAAGAGGGCGGCCGATCCTCACCTGCTTGTCGAGGATGAGAGCCGCCAATTCGGGCGCTCCGTGGAGCTGGCAGGCGCCCCCCGTCAGCACCAGGCGGCGGCTGGCGAATTTGGCGAAACCGTTGGCTTCGAGACTGTCGCGTACAAGCTCGAACGTCTCTTCGAGGCGCGGCGCGATGATGCCGACAAGGAGCGATTTCGGCACGTGGTTGACCAATCCCTCGTCCTCTTCTCCGATCGGCGGCACCGCGATCATCTCCCGTTCGTCGGTGCTTGCCGAAAGCGCGCTTCCGAACAGCGCCTTGATCCGTTCGGCGTGAGCGATCGGGGTCGAAAGCCCGCGCGCGATATCGTTGGTCACGTGGATGCCGCCGACCGGGACGGTGTCGGCAAAGATGAGATTGCCGTCGAAAAAGACGCCGACGCTCGTCGTGCCGCCGCCCATGTCGATCAAGGTGGCGCCGAGGAGGAGTTCGTCCTCGACGAGACAGGAAAGCCCGGAGGCGTAAGGACTGACGACGAGCGCCGCGAGTTCGAGATGAGCCCGTCCTATCGCCGCGCTGTGGTTGCGAACGGCGGCGGCGCTCGCGCTCACCACATGCATGTCGACGCCAAGCCGCTCGCCGAACATCCCGCGCGGATCGCGGATGCCGCGGTTGTCGTCGAGAGTGAAGCCGACCGGAACGCTGTGGACCACTTCGCGCTCGCCGCTTGCGGGCAGCCGATAGCCGTCGGCGAGGACGCGGGAGATTTCGAGATCAGTGACCTCGCGTCCGGCGACGGCGACCTCGGCTTTCAACATTTGGGAAGGGTAGAAGCTTCCCGACAAACTTGCCGCAACCTCGCCGATCGTCTCGCCCGCCATTTCTTCGGCCGCTTCGACGGCGCTGACGATCGAGGTCGCGGCGGCCTCCAGATCGACGACCGCTCCGCTTTTGATGCCGCGCGCGAGCTGGTGGCCGATGCCGAGGATGCGCGGCCTCCGCTCTTCGACGCGGGCGATAAAACAGCAGATCTTGCTGGTGCCGACATCGAGCGCTGAAAGAAGGCTGCCGCGCGCGCGGCCTTTTCGCGCCCTCTCCGGCAGGCGGTTCGAAGGAGCGGCGCCGTTCCCCTTTTCGCTCCCTTTTACCCTCATGTCTTGCGGGCGGCCGCCCCCTCCTTTGTCGCCGGCGCGCCTTTTGCCGGAGCCGGGTTGACGCGCACGACAATGCGGCCCGGAAGGCGCATGTCGATCACCGAAACATCGCGCTCGAGCAGCTTCTGCGAACGCTCGATGCGCGCCAATTCGACCCAGGCGGACGCCGCGTCTTTTCCTGGAAGCAGAACCTCGATCGCGTTGTCAAGACGAAGGTTCCAGCGGCGGTCTGCGACGAGGATCGCGGCGCTGACACGCGCCGCCAGTCGCGGTTCCCTCGCCAGCATGTGCAATAGCCGGGCGGCGTGTCGCGGCGCGTCCGCGCCGACGACGAGCGGCAGTTTGGCGAATCGGCCAAGCCTTTTGAGGGGGATGACCGTGCCGCTGCGGTCGATGAGCACGATCCTGCCCCGATGCTGCCAAAGCGACAGAGGCCGGCGTTCCTCGAGACGGACAAAAATCGTCGCGGGAAGGCGCCGTTCGATCACCGCCTTGCGCACCCAAGGCAGGGTTTCGAGCCTCCTTTGCGCGCGGCCGAGGTCGATGGCAAAAATCGGCATGCCGGAGCGCGCGGCAAGCGCCTGCATGATCTCAGAGGGCTTTGTCCAATGGCGCCCTTCGACATCGACATGGCGGAGGGCAAAACCGAGAGAGGCGCTTTTTGCGATCAGTTCCGCCCCTGCCTCGCGCCACGGTTTGGCCGCGGAAGGACCCGCAAAAATTCGCGCGCCCACATAAAGGCCGCCAAGCAGAAGCACAAAAGAGAGAACGATGAGGGCCGCCAAAAGGCCGCGCCGCAAGCGGCGAAAGCGCCTTAGCCGTCGCATCGCGCGTTCTCCAAAAGTGAGCACACGAGATCATCGAAACCGATGCCGGCGAAATGGGCGATGTCGGGAACGAGAGAGGTCGGGGTCATCCCCGGCTGGGTGTTGATTTCGAGAAGGTAAAGCCGCCCGCCGCCTTCGGGCGTGTCGTCATAGCGAAGATCGGCGCGGCTGATGCCGCGGCAGCCGAGCGCGCGATGCGCAGAAAGCGCGATCTCGAGCGCCCTCTCATAGGCCTCATGCGGTATCGGCGCCGGCACCAGATGCGCCGAGCCGCCCGCCGCGTATTTCGCCGTATAGTCGTAAAAGCTCGAGCGCGGGACGATCTCGCACACTCCGAGAGCGCGCTCGCCCATGACCGCGACGGTCAGTTCGCGTCCGGGGATAAAACGTTCGATCAGGATCTCGCCGCCAAAACGCCAGCTTGAGATCTCTTCGCGCCAGGAGTTGTCGGCTTCGCGCACGATCCGGACGCCAATGCTCGAACCTTGATTGGTCGGTTTCGCCACAAAAGGCGGCAGCATCGGGTCGTGCGCCAAAAGTTCCGCCGGGCTCCGGACGACCCCTTCGGCGATCGGCAGCCCCGCGCTTTGGAAAAGCGCTTTTGCCGTCGGCTTGTGCATGGCGATCGCCGAAGCGAGAACCCCCGAATGGGTATAAGGCAGGCGCAGGATCTCGAGAACGCCCTGGATCGTCCCATCCTCGCCGCCGACGCCGTGAAGGGCGTTGAAGACGGCCGAAGGACGCGGTTCGAGCGCCGCAAAAAGCGCGTCGAGGTCGCGGCCGAGATCGATGGGCCTTACCTCATAGCCGCGCCTTCTAAGGGCCTTTGCACATTCCCGCCCGCTCGAAAGCGACACCTCGCGCTCGGGCGACCAGCCGCCCATGAGAAGGGCGACGCTCCTTTTCACGCGTTCTCCTTTGGCTCCCTTGGCCCTTGGAAGGCGGCCGAAAAAGGCCGCCCCAAGCGGCGTATCTCCCACTCGAGGAGGATCCCTTTTGCCTCGTAAACGCGGCGCCGCACCTCTTCGCCGAGGGCTTCGAGATCGGAGCCCGTCGCATTCCCGGTGTTGACGAGGAAGTTGGCGTGTTTTTGCGAAACCATCGCGCCGCCGAGGGTGAGACCGCGGCAGCCGGCCTCATCGATAAGCCGCCACGCCGAGCCGCCCGGAGGGTTCAAAAACGTCGAGCCTCCGGTGCGCATGCGGATGGGCTGGCTTTCCTCGCGTTCTTTCCTGATCTCCGCCATGCGCCCTTCGATCGCGGCCCTTTCGCCACGGCTCCCGGAAAAGCGGGCGGAAACAAAGATCCATTCCGGGTCGATCGCCGAGCGGCGATAGGAAAACCCCATCTCTGCGGTCGACAAGCGATGGCGGCGTCCGCGCCGGTCGAGAGCGCTCGCTTCGATGAGCCTATCCTTGATCTCGCTGCCATAGGCGCCGGCGTTCATGCTGAGAGCCCCGCCCAAACTGCCGGGGATGCCGCAGAGGAATTCGAACCCCTCGAGCCCCGACCTCGCGGCCGCGCGCGCAACCTCGGGGCCAAGCGCCCTCGCCCCGGCCGAGATCTCTTCCCCCGCAACCGCGATCCCGGCAAAGCCGCGTCCGAGACGGATCGTCACCCCTTCGATGCCGCCGTCGCGCAGGATGAGGTTCGAGGCGGCCCCGAAGACGCTGACCGGGGTCTCCTCGTCGAGCCCTTCGAGAAAAGCGGCAAGATCGGCCTCGTCGGCAGGTTCGAAAAAAAGATCCGCCGAGCCTCCGGCGCGGAACCAGGTGAATTTTTTGAGCGGCACATTGGCCGAAATCCGGCCGCGCAAGACCGGGGGGCGGGAAGCAAAAGCCCGTTCGAGAAGCCCCGTCATGGCGAGGCGCTCCTCTCCTGCAGATGGCGCAACTCTTGCGGCAGGCGGTTTGCCCATTGGCTGATGGAACCGGCGCCGAGACAAAGCACCATGTCTCCCGGTTGCGCGAGTTCCGCGACGAGGGGTGCAAGCTCCGCCTCTCCCGAAAGGGCGCGCGCGTGGCGATGGCCGTGGTCCTGAAGCCCGGCGACAAGCGCCTGCCCGCTCACCCCTTCGATCGGGCTTTCGCCCGCCGCATAAACATCGGCGACGAGAACGGCGTCGGCGTCGTTGAAAGAGGTGCAAAAGCCGTCGAAAAGATCGGACAGACGGGAAAAGCGGTGCGGCTGAACGACGGCGATCACCTTCCCTTGCGCGATCGCGCGCGCGGCTTTCAAGGTTGCCGCGATTTCGGCCGGATGATGGGCGTAATCGTCGATGACGCTTATCCCGTTCCATTCCCCGGTCTTGGTAAAACGCCGGTTGACCCCTTTGAATTGGCCGAGCGCGGTGCGCACCGCCTCTTCGGCCAGCCCCATCTCTTCGCCGACGGCGACCGCGGCAAGAGCGTTGCGCACATTGTGCTCTCCGAACATCGGCAGATGGAGGCCCATGATAGTGCGGCCTTTTTCGAAGCTCGGATCCGAAAAAACGGCGTCGAAGCGCGCGCCCTCGCGGCCGAGCCTAATATTGACCGCGCGCACGTCCGCCTGGGGGCTCGTTCCGTAAGTGAGAACGTGCCGTTCGGAAAGTCTCGGAACAAGGCTTGCTACGACCGGATGGTCGATGCACACGACGGCAAAGCCGTAAAACGGGATATTGCCGAGAAAGGTTTCGAAGGCTCCGCGCAACGCCTCGAAATTCTTGTAGAAATCGAGATGCTCGCGATCGATGTTGGTGACGACCGCGATGGTTGCCGGAAGGCGGGTAAAGGTGCCGTCGCTTTCGTCGGCCTCGACAACCATCCACTCCCCTTCGCCAAGGCGCGTGTTGGTGCCGTAAGCGTTGATGATGCCGCCGTTGATGACGGTCGGATCGAGCCCTGCGGTCTCGAAAAGCGCGCCGATCAAGGAAGTGGTCGTGGTTTTGCCGTGGGTTCCGGCGATCGCCACCGACCATTTGAGGCGCATCAGTTCGGCCAGCATCTCGGCCCGGCGCACCACCGGAATGCGCTTTCCCCGTGCCGCGGCGACCTCGGGATTGTCGGGCTTGACGGCCGAAGAGACGACGACGACCTGGGCCGCACCGAGGTTTGCGGCGTCATGTCCGATAAGAACCCTGATCCCGAGAGAGCGCAGCCGGCGAAGATTGGCGCCGTCGGCGATGTCGCTGCCCTGAACCTCGTAACCGAGAGTGAAGAGGATCTCGGCGATGCCGCTCATGCCGATGCCGCCGATGCCGACAAAATGGAACGGCCCGATCGAGCGCGGAAGCGCCTTCATGCGGCGCGTCCTTCTCTCGCCGCACCCATGCAGTCGAGGGCCAGTTTGGCAAGGCGCTGCGCAGCCTCCCGCCGGCCGAAACGGGCGGCGTTTTGCGCGGCCTTTGCCAGGGCTTCGGGCGCAGAGATGCGGTCGAGAAAAAGCGCCTTGAGGCGCTCCGGGTCGAGTTCGGATTGATCGAGAACCCAGCCCCCTCCCGCCTTTTCGAACGCGCGCGCATTGGCGCCCTGATGGTCGTCCGTCGCAAAAGGATAAGGGATCAGAACCGCCGGCCGGCCGATCGCGGCAAGCTCGGCGATGGTCGAGGCGCCGGCGCGGCAAATGACGAGATGAGCGCGGGCGAGACGCAGAGGCACATCCTCGAAAAAGCTTTCGACTTCCGCCGCGATTGCGCCTTTGCGGTAGTCCTCGATGACCCCCGTGAGATCCTCGCGGCGGGCCTGGTGGCTCACTTTCAACGCCCCTCTCATCGCCGAAGGGAGGCCCGAAAACGCCGCCGGCACGACCTCGCTCAAAACCCGCGCACCCTGGCTGCCGCCGAGGACCAAGACCTCGATCGGGCCTTCAATTTTCGGCGCGTTATAAGCCGCCCCGGAGAAAGCGAGGATCTCCGGGCGCACCGGGTTTCCGGTATGAACCGCACGCGACCGGTCCTTCGGCCTCAAACCTTCGGTTTCGGAGAAGGCGAGGGCGAGGCGGCGAGCGCGCGGCGCTAACAGGCGGTTGGCGCGTCCGAGGATCGCATTCTGCTCGTGAACGAGGGTCGGCAGACCGAGAAAAGCGGCGGCGAACATCGTCGGAAGCGAGGGATAGCCGCCAAAGCCGATGACTGCTTGCGGCGCCAAAGCGCGCAGGATCCGGCGCGCTTCGAGGCTGCCCGAGGCGAGGGCGAAGATGCCGCGCGCCAGGGCTGCGGGGCCTCCCGCGAGAGGGCGTGAGGGCAAAAGGTAAATCCTGAGCCCTTCGAGGCGCTCGCGGATGCGTTCGGCAAAGGCGCCGCTCCGGGGATCGGTGAGGAGGGCAACGGCAAAGTCGCGGCGCATCAATTCGCCGGCCACAGCCTCGGCCGGGTAAAGGTGGCCGCCTGTGCCTCCGGCGGCAAGGGCGACAACGCCGCTCACACGGGACCGCCCGCAAGCCGGCGCCGCGTCAGAGCCAAAACCATCCCCATTCCGAGCCCGGTCGCGAGCAGAGAGGAACCGCCATAGGAAAGGAAGGGCAAGGTCATGCCTTTGGCCGGGATGAGGCGAAGGGTCGTCGCCATATTGATGGCGGCCTGCAAACCGAATTCCGTCAAGAGACCCGTCGCCGCGAGCAGGACAAAAAGGTTCGACTCCTGCAACAGCCGCGAAAGCCCGCGCAGGACGATAAAGGCAAAAACCGCGACGATAAAAATACAGACGATAAGGCCGAGCTCTTCGCCGGCCACGGCAAAGACGAAATCGGCATGAGCGTCGGGGAGAACGTTTTTGACCGTGCCTTCGCCCGGGCCTTGCCCCCAAAGCCCGCCATGGATAAAGGCTTCGATCGAACGGTTGACCTGGTAGCTGTCGGCGGGCGTCGGATTGAGAAACTCGTTGATCCGCACCCTCACATGCGGAAGCCAGGAATAGGCGCCGATGAGGCTCAAAACCCCGCCGAATGCGCCCGCCGCCACCCAATAGAAATTGAGCCCGGCGAGGAAAAGCTGCGCAAACCATACCGCAGCGACAAGCACAGCCGTACCGAAATCCGGCTGTTTCAAAAGCATCGCCACAATGACCACGAGAAGAAAGGCCGAAAGCAGGTTTCCGGGAAATCGCGGACGCAGTTTTTGTTCCGCGAAAAGCCAGGCGGCGACCACGGCAAAGGTCGGCTTCAGGAACTCCGAAGGCTGAAGCGAGAATAAAGGCAAAGCAATCCAGCGCCGCGCCCCTTTGACCTCGACGCCGATAACGAGGGTCAAAGCGAGGAGAATAAACGCCAAAGCGAAACCGGCAAAAGCGATGCGCCGCACCGAACGCGGCGTCTGCAAAGAAACGAGGAATAGGATCGCCGCCGCGAAAGGCAGAATTTCGAGATGACGGCGCAGGAAATAAAAAGGACCGTAACCGATGCGCAAAGCCACCGCAGGGCTCGCCGCAAGGCTCAAAACGACGCCGAGCGCCATCAGGAACACGAGCGCGAGAAGACTCCAGCGGTCGACCGTCCACCACCACAAAGCGATCGGACTGCGGTCGATGCGCGCAAATTTCATGGCTCGCCGTTCCCCCCGCTCGGCGGCCTGAGGGAGTGTGCCGCCCGCCCCGACCGCGCAACACCGAACAGACTATGTACCGGCAGATATAGTCCGTTTCTTTGATTTGGGCCACAAGAACTTGTCACTGTCCTCCCCTTTCCTTGCGTCCTCCCTAACGCAATTTGAGGGTTGCGAGCCCGGCGATCGCGAGGATCGAGGCGATGATCCAGAAACGGATGACGATCGTCGCCTCCGCCCACCCCTTTTCTTCGAAATGGTGGTGCAAAGGCGCCATGCGGAAGACGCGGCGTCCGGTCAGCTTGAAGCTTGCCACCTGGACGATGACGGAGATGACCTCGAGGACAAAAAGGCCGCCGACGATGGCAAGGACGAGTTCGTGCTTGGTGATGACGCTTACGACCCCCAAGGCGCCGCCGATCGCAAGGGAACCCGTATCGCCCATAAACACCATCGCCGGCGGCGCATTGAACCAGAGAAAACCGAGGCTGGCCCCGACCATGGCGGAAGAGAAGACGGCAAGCTCTCCGGCGCCGGGGACGTGATGGAGTTCGAGATAATTGGCGAAGATCGCGTTGCCGACGAGATAAGCGATGAGGGCAAAGCAGCCGGCCGCGATCATCGCCGGACCGATGGCGAGCCCGTCGAGCCCGTCCGTAAGATTGACCGCATTTGCCGCGCCGACGATGACAAGGCTCCCGAAGGGAATAAAAAACCAGCCGAGATCGAAAAGGACATGCTTGAAAAAGGGCACGGCGAGCGCGTTGGCGAGAGGGGCCGGCATCAAAAACGCGAGCCAGACGACGGCAACGGCGCTGATGGCGATTTCGAAAAGAAGCTTCAAGCGCCCGGCCACCCCGTTATGCGACCGCTTGGTCAGCTTTTTGTAATCGTCAAAAAAGCCGATGAGGCCGAAGCCGACGGTGACGATAAGGGCAATCCATACGTAAGGATCTGCAAGGTCGGCCCAAAGAAGGGTCGAACTCGCCAAGGCGAGAAGGATCAGAACCCCGCCCATCGTCGGCGTGCCGCGTTTGCGTAAAAGATGCCCTTCGGGGCCGTTTTCGCGAATCGGCTGGCCTTCCCTTTGTTTTGCCTTGAGCAAGGCGATGAGACGAGGGCCAACGAGAAAGCTGATGAGAAGAGCGGTGACGACCGCTCCGCCGCAGCGAAAGGTGATGTAGCGAAAGAGGTTGAAAACCTCGAAACGATGCGCAAGCGGATAAAGAAGCCGGTAAAGCATGGCGTTACGTCGTGGGCTCCTGCCACCCTTCGGAAAGCTTTTCGACGATGCGCCCGGCATTGACGGCGTGAGAGGCTTTGATCATCACGATGTCGCCGGGCCGAAGATAGGAAAGAAGAGGAGGAATAGACTCCTCGACGCCGCGCCACAACCCGCCGCGTTTCTCTTCGGGGAGAACCTCGTAAAGAGCCTCCATCGCCTGCCCGACGAGAAAGACGCGATCCGTCCCCGCCGCGATGAGAGGCCCCAGAAGCTCGCGGTGGAAGGAGGGCGCGCTTTCGCCCAGTTCGAGCATGTCGCCGAGTACCGCAATCCGGCGCCCTCCTCGAGCGGGCGCGCTCAAAGCGAGGACCGAGAGCGCGGCGCGCACCGCCGCAGGGCTCGCGTTATAGCTTTCGTCGATGACGCCGAGAGTGCCGCCCTGCCACGGCAGATCAATGCGCCTGCCGCGCCCGGGCGGCGCTTTAAGGGTTGAGAGCGCCGCCGCCGCCTTTTGCGGATCGGCTCCGGCCGCCAAGGCGGAAGCGAGAGCCGCGAGGGAATTCAAAACCCAATGCCGCCCGGGCAGAGGAAGACGATAACGCAGCACCATTCCGGCGAGGGAAGCTTTGACCTCGCTGCCTTTTTCGGCGATGACGCAATCGAGAAGGCGGACCTCTGCCCTCGGGTCCGCCCCGAAGGCGATGACTTCGCCGGCGCCGGCTTGTTCCGCTCTTTCTTTCAGCCTTTCGTAATGGGGGTTGTCGCGGTTGAGAACGGCGACGCCGCCCGCTTCGAGCCCCGCGAAAATCTCCGCCTTCGCTTCCGCGATCGCCGCAATCGAAGCAAAGGCGCCGAGATGGACAGCCTCGACCGTGGTGACGAGGGCGACATGAGGGCGCAAAAGGCGCGAAAGCGGGGCGATCTCGCCCGCGTGGTTCATGCCGAGTTCAAAGACGCCAAAGCGCGCCTTTTGCGGCAGGCGCGCGAGAGAAAGAGGCGCGCCCCAATGATTGTTGAGGCTTTGCCGCGAGGCCGAGGTCGGGCCGCAAGCGCCAAGGGCAAGGGCGAGAGCCTCTTTGGTCCCGGTCTTGCCGACGCTGCCGGTGAGAGCGAGAATTTTTGCGCCGCTTCTTTGGCGGGCGGCGGCGGCGAGCGCATAAAGAGCCGCAAAACTGTCGCGCACACGCAAAAGCCGACGGTTTTCGGGAAGATCGTCGCGCTCAACGAGAGCGGCGGCGGCGCCGCGCGCGAAAGCCTCGGCGACAAAATCATGGCCGTCGCGATGGGGCCCGCGAAGGGCGATAAAAAGGTCGCCCGCAACGAGGCTTCGCGTATCGATCGAGACGCCGTTTGCCGCCCAATCCGCCGCCGTCTTTCCGGCGGTCGCAGAGGCCGCTGCGGCTGCGGTCCACAGAGCGCTCATCGGCCGAGGATCTCGCCGATGACGGCGGCATCCTCGAAAGGATACGCTTTGTCGCCGATGATCTGGGTACTCTCGTGCCCTTTGCCGGCGACAAGGAGCACGTCGCCCGCGGCAAGTTCGGCCAAAGCCGCGGCGATCGCCTCGCGGCGATCGCCGATCTCGCGCGCCTGCGGCGCGCCTTCGCGGACCGCCGCCCTGATCTTCCCGGGAGATTCGCCGCGGGGGTTGTCGTCGGTGACAAAAACACGGTCGGCGAGAGAGGCCGCGATCTTGCCCATCAAAGGGCGCTTCCCCACGTCGCGCTCGCCGCCGCAGCCGAAAAGCGCGAAGAGTCGGCCTTGCGCATAAGGGCGCAAAGCCTTGAGCGCATGCGCGAGGGCGTCGGGGGTATGGGCGTAATCGACGATGACGAGCCCTCCCCGCGGCGGCGAAGGGAGGGCCTGCATGCGTCCGGGAACCCCGCTCAAACGCGGCAAAACCGCGACCGCGTCTTCGGCTTCGGCGCCGGTGGCGATCGCGAGCCCCAAAGCGGCAAGGGCGTTTTCGGCCTGGAATGCGCCGTAAAGCGGCAGCGCCAAAGAGTGGTTGAGGCCGCCGAGGGAAAGTTCCACCTGCTGGCCTTGCGGCAGAGGGCGGGCGGCGAGAAGAGAGAGGTCGGCCCCTTTCTTTTGGCCGTAAGCGAGAACGCGTACACCGCGGGCGCGGCAAAGCGCCGAAAGCGCGCCCGATTCCTCGCTTTCGGCGTTGAGGACGGCGGTGCCGGCAGGGTCGAGGAGAACGCGGAAAAGACGCTCTTTTGCCGCCCTGTAATGGGCCATATCGCGATGGTAGTCGAGATGGTCGCGAGAAAGGTTGGTAAAGGCGGCCGCGGCGACCCGAAGTCCGTCGAGACGGCACTGGTCGAGGCCGTGGCTCGAAGCCTCGACCGCAAGATGATCGACGCCTTCCTCGGCGAGGGCGGCAAGATCGCGGCAAAGAGCGACGGGATCGGGGCTGGTGAGGGCGCCGGGCCGGCGCCCTTTCGGAGTGACGAGGCCGAGAGTGCCGAGGCTTGCCGCAGGCCGGCCGAGGGCGGTCCAGATCTCGCGCGTAAAATGGGCGACCGAGGTCTTGCCGTTGGTTCCGGTAACGGCGGCGATGGTGCGCGGTTGCCGGCCGTAAAATCGCGCCGCGAAAAGCGCGAGGCGGCGCCGCGGGTTGGGATCGACGAGGATGGCGATGCGCTCGCGCTCGGAGGGCGAAAGCGCAAGCGCGCGCGGGCGGTCGGTCAGGATCGCGACGGCGCCTTTCTCGACCGCCTCGCCGGCAAAATCGCAGCCGTCGCCCCGCGCCCCGGCCAAAGCGGCGAAGAGAAACCCCGGTGCGAGAGTGCGCGAATCGGCGCCGAGGCCCGAAATTTCGGGGTCCCCGTTCGCGAGGCCTTCGCGTGCGAGCCCGCTTCCTGCGCTGAGTTCAGTAAGGCGCAATCCCCTTTCCCTTGAGGCTCGCGATCGCGAGCGCGCCCGCAACTGCGGGCGAATTCTCGTCGACCGGTTCGACGCCGAGCAAAGGAGCGATGCGCTCGATGATGCGTCTCGTCGCTGGGGCGGCGGTCCACCCCGCGGTGGCAAAGCCGTGGCTTTTCTTGTTGCCGTGCGGTTCGTCGACCATCGTCAGGATCAGGTATTTCGGGTGGCTCATCGGAAAGACGCCGAGAAAGGACGACCGCAAACTGTGGCGATCATAGACGCCATGTTCGACCCTTTCCGCCGTTCCCGTTTTGCCGCCGACGACATAGCCCGGCGCCGCCGCAAATTGCCCCGTGCCGTATTCTACGACAAGGCGCAAAAGCTTGCGCATGCGCTCTGAGGTTTCCTCGGAAATGACACGGCGGCCTTGCGGCGCGTAGCCGCGCGGCACTTTCAAAAGGGTGGCGGGGCGCAGGATGCCGCCATTGACGACGGCCGAGGCTGCGGTCGCGAATTGCAGAAGCGTATCCGCGATGCCGTGGCCGAAAGCGATCGTCATCACATTGATCGGGCGCCAGTCTTTCGGATAGGAGGGGCGCCCCAATTCGTCGAGTTCGAGCGTGGGCGGGGAGAGAAGGCCGAACCGCTTCAGATATTCCTTTTGCATGGCGGCGCCGCAGGCAAGAGCGATCTTTGCCGCGCCGATATTCGAGGAATAGGCGAAGATCTCGGGAACGCTCAAAGGCCGGTGCTTGCCGTGATAGTCGGATATCGTAAAGCGGCCGATATGGATCGGGTGCGTGGCGTCGAAGCGGCTCGTCATCGTCGCCTTTCCGCTGTCGAGCGCCA
>JAJYIC010000025.1 GCA_021790295.1 Pseudomonadota bacterium
TTCCGATCTGACGCGGTATTCGCTTTCGGTATGAGAGAGCCTTATCGGCTCGCAGCGTTGTTCGAACAGATTGACGATGGGCGCGCAGCCGAGGGCAAAGCTGGCGGCGGAAAGGGAGCGTTCGAGCTCCGGCAAAGCGCGATCGAGGTAGACGAAGATCTCGACTCGGTTGCCGCCGGAAAGAAGGCTTTTGGCCTCGATCCGCGTAAAATCGACAAACAGGAACTTTTCCGGAAAGGCGAAATATTCCGAGAGCAGCCGGAACCCCGAAAAGCTGCGCGCCGGCCAAGGCAAAAGCGCCTCCCCGGCGGCAAAACCGGCCGGCTCGATCGCGTCCTTTGGAAAGACGACAGGCGCCGCGTCACCCGGGCCGTCGGCGTAAGCGACCGCAAGGGCGTTGGCGCAGAGAAGCTCGTAAAGAGAGAGCGTCACATTGGCGGGGCCGCGCAAAAAAAATCGCAGGCGGTCGATCCCAAGCTTTTCGAAACTCGCCTCCGGCGAGCGGCAGCGAAGGGCAATCCGCAACACCGCAACCGCGCCCGAAGCAAGAGGATGCGCCGGCGCCGCGAGCGGCGGCCGCGAAAGGCGCACGAGTTCCGTCTCGAGAGGCCACAGCGTCAAAGGCCAGGCGGTGCGGAAACGGCAGGGTTCGCCGGCGACCGGCTCGGTTTCGAGCGCGAGGCCGGCGGCAAGGCGCAAAGGCAACAGCAGATCGGGTTGCGGCTCGAACTGCGCGATCGCGGCGGAAGGAAAAGGGGCGAGGTAATGCGGGTAAAGGACGCCGAGAAGAGCGTCGGTCAGTTCCGGGAATTCGTCGTCCAGGCGGTGATGAACGCGCGCGGCAAGAAACGCCGCCCCTTCGAGAAGGCGGGAGACATGGGGGTCATCGACGGCATCGGGCGAAAGGCGCAGGCGTCCGGCGATCTTCGGATGCGCGGCGGCGAATTCCGCGGCGAGAGCGCGCAACGCATTGAGCTCGCGCTCGTAATAAGGGAGAAGCGCGTCAGACATCGGCGGAAGGCGCCCTTTCGGCGCCCGCCCTGACCTCGACGGCGGCGGTTGCGGCGTCGAAAAGGGTGTCGAAGGCTATCGGCTCGGGCTCGGGCCCGACCCGCAACAATCCTTCGATGCGCAGGCGAAGCGTCGGGGCGAGAGGATCCTTGGCCTCGACGAGGCTGACCTCGACCTCGGCGAGGCGAGGCTCGAAGCGGCGTATGGTCTCTTCGAATTCGGCGCGAAGCTCTTCGCGCCGGCGCGGGTCGTTAAAGGCGCCGGCGGTGAAATCGGAAACGCCCCAGGCGATCGGCGAGAGCTTGAGAGCGCCATAAGCTTCGGGCCAGGAACGCCAGCGGCGATGCGCGTTGAGAAGAGCCTCGAGATCGCGGCGAAGGCTCCTTTCGAGGGTCGCGAGAGCCTCGCCGGCCGAAAGGGGCGGATCGCGCAGGCGCTCGGGCGCATCGTCGATCAGCCGGTCGAGAAGAGAGAGCCGGGCGGCAAAAGGCTCGGCACCGCCGCGCCCTTTCATCCGCCGAACCGCAAGGTCGAAAGGTCCATGATCCCATGCGCTTCCTCGCCAAGGAGGAACAAACGGTGGCCGACGCCGAGGACAAGGCCGCCCTTCTGCTCGCGCCATTCGGTCGCTTTGCCGAGGCGGAATTGGTCTTCGAGGCTCTCCTCCCGGCCGTCATAGACGACGGGCAGACAGACTTCGCCCTCGGGCCCCAAAGCGACCGACAGCCTTGCCCGGCGCCAGGCGAGATCGCGCGGCCGGCGGGGCGGATGAAACTCCAAAGAGGCGACCCGTTCGGTCGGGATCCAGTAATATTTGCCGGTCGTCGTCAGCACCTCGAAAAAGCCGGCACAAAGGTCATCCGCATCGCGGAAATCCTCGAACCGCACGGCTTCCGGCCCCGTTCCCCAAACGCCGGAGGCGCGCGGCCGCAGCGCTTCGGCTTCGGCGGCCCGACGCGCCGCTTCCTCATGTTCGCCCGCCCGCAAAGCGACGAGGGCGGCGAGCGAAGCCTTGAGGGCCGGCTCGGGCTCGCCGAGGAATTGCGGCACCCGTCCTTCGCGGAAAAGCTGCCGGCGCGCGCTCTCGGCGCGCAAAAGCTGGCGGAATTCGGCGACGGCGACGGCCGCCCCCGGCTCGGTCCTTTGGGCGGCGTCGAGGATGACGTCAGAGCGTTCGAGATTGCCGGCAAAAAGAAGCAGCTCGGCGAGAAAGACGCGCGCAGCGAAATCGCCGGGGGCGCGGCGCACGGCCTCGTTTGCGGCTGCGATCGCGGCGTCGAGCTTGCCTTCCCGGAAAAGCGCTGCGGCGCTCGTCTCATCTTGCGGCATTCTTACCTCTAGGCTTTCCTCTAGGCTCGAGCGCCTGCGGCGGCGACGTCGGTGACGAGGCGAAAGCTCACCGAAACGTCGTCGAGCTGGAAATGCGGTTGCAATTGCACGACGCAGCCGAAGACCCCAGGCCGCCCCGGACGTTCGCGCACGCTCACCTTGCCGGCGACGAGAGGGTAGCGCGCCCGCATCTCGGGGCCGGCCGCAAGGCTCGCATTGACATAGCCGCCGAGCCAGCGTTGCAACCGCGACTCGATCTCTTCGGCGGTCTGGAACGACCCCGCCATATCGCGTCCGATCACCTTGATGTAATGGGCGAAACGCGAGAGGCAGAGGATCGAGTTGAACTCTGCCGAGAGGCGCGCATTGGCCTGCGCCGCCGCCGCATTTGCGCCGCTGAAGCGGGCCGGCGCCTGAAGGCTCCGCACCGAGGAAAACACCGCTTCCTCGCTATAAGGCAAAGCCGAAAGCGGCATCAGACCGGCCTCGACAAGGGCGGCTTCGATGCGATCGGAAAAGAGGAGATCGACCGGAGGGCGCACCCAGACGCGGTCGGGATCGGTGCGAAAAGGCTCGATCGGCAATCCGGTGACGAGACCGCCGCCTTCGTAATCGGTGGCCGCGCCGCGCACATCGGCGGGCCAGGAGTGGTTGGCAAAGGCGCGCGCGACGATCGCGGCAAAAGCATAACCGGCGCTCATCCAAACGCGCGAAGAGGGAAGGGGCGCATATTCCTCATAGCGAAAACCGTCGGCGCGGGCCGGATCGTCCACCCACGGCGGCCGCGCCAGAAGCCGCGGCAGGGTGAGAGCGAGAAAGCGCATGTCCTCGCGCGCAGAGAGCGCGCGCCAGCGGGCAAATTCGGGACCGCGGAAGGGATCGGCAAGAGCGCTCGCCATGCCGAGATCGGCAAAGTCCTCGACGCCGAGAAGGCTCGGCGAAGCCGCCAGAACGGTCGGCGCGAAAGCGGCTGCCGCGAGCGCGGAAAGCTCTGCGAGTGCGGTAACGTCGTCGCCCGGTTCGCCCTTGAGGGGGCGATGGCGCACTTCGTGATCGACGACCAGAAGCCCATAAGGTTCGCCCCCGGGCATGCCGAACTCGGCCTCGTAAACCTTGCGAAAGAGCTGGCTTTGGTCGAACTCGGAGGCGCGTTCGAGATCGCGGCAAAGTTCGGGCCAGGCGAGATTCAAGACCTTGACCTTGACCGGGCCCAAAGGGTCGAGAGGGGAGACGAGCCATGCGAGGCCGCGCCAGGCGCCTTCGAAGCGGCGCAGGCGAGGGTGATGAAGGATGGCGTCGAGTTCCTCGCCAATGAGCGTGTCGAGCGCGGCGATGTCGCGGTCGAGCGCCGCAGCCCAGGCCTCGGCATCCCCGGCAAGCTCCCGCGCAACGCCACGCCCGAACCAGCGCAAAAGCGCGGCGGCCGCCGGCAGTTGCAGAAATTCAGCGAGCGCGGAAGCGCCAGAAGCATGGCGTTCGCCGAAATAGGCGCCGGCGAGCACGATCTCCCGCAAAGGCGCGCTCGTCTTCTCTTCGACCGATCGGTCGGCGGCAATAACGGCGGCTTCGTTCACCCGCGCCCCATGGCGGCTCGTCCTCGCTCTCCCGCCTCGACCCGCGCGCCGCCCCTTATCTGGGCTTCGGGAAGAACTAGTTTGCGGCCCTTTGTGGTATCCGCGCCACCAGGCGCATGCTGGTCGTCAATTCCTCCATCTGCAGCCACGGCCGCAGATAGGCGATGGCGTTGTAGGAACCGGGCCGTCCCGGGATCTCCCTGACCTCGACCCGCGCCTCGCGCAACGGGAAGCGGGCCTTCATCTCCTGGCCCGCGCTCTCGTTCGAATTGACGTAATTCTGGATCCAGCGGTTGAGCCAGATTTCGACATCGCCCGCTTCCATAAAACTGCCGATCTTGTCTCGGGCCATCACCTTCAGGTAATGGGCAAAGCGGCCGGTCGCCATGATGTAAGGCAGGCGCGCGGAAATCGCGGCATTGGAGCTGGCGTCGGGGCGGTCGTATTTCTTCGGCTTTTGTGTGCTTTGGGCGCCGAAAAAGACCGCGTAATCGGTGTTCTTGTAATGGCAGAGGGGCAGGAAACCGAGATTGGACAATTCGAATTCGCGCCGGTCGGTGATGCCGATCTCGCTCGGGCATTTGGCGTCGAGGTCTCCATCGTCCGAGGTGAAGACGTGGAAGGGCAGGTTCTCGACCTTGCCGCCTCCTTCGGCGCCGCGGATTGCAACGCAAAAGCCGGTCTGGGCAAAAGCGTCGGTGAGGCGGGCGCCGAGAACATAGGCCGCGTTCATCCAGCAGTAATGCTCGTGATCCATGGGCTTGGCGGCCCCGGCGGCGTCGAAAGGAGCCTCCTCGTAACCGAATTCGTCGATCGGCTTTGTCGCGGCGCCGTAAGGAAGGCGGGCGACAACCCGCGGCAGGACGAGATTGACAAAGCGCGAATCCTCGCTGTCGCGGAAGCTGCGCCATTTCGCATATTCGAGAGTGTCGAAGGTCTTGGCGAGGTCGCGCGGCCGCGACAGTTCGGTCCAGTTCTTGAAACCGAACATGCCGGCCCCGGCGCCCGACACAAAAGGCGCAAAAGCGCCCGCGGCGATGTTCGAAACGAGGCGCAGCGCCTCGATGTCGTCCGGATGGGCGGTCCACTCGTAATCGCCGATGAGGGCGCCGTAAGGTTCGCCCCCGGGAGTGCCGAACTCGTTCTCGTAAATGTGCTTCCATAAGGTGCTTTGATCGAACTCGACTGCGCGCGTCAGGTCGCGCAAAAGCTCGCGCTTCGAGAGATTGAGCACGCGCAATTTGAGGCTCGTTCCGGTCTCGCTGTTCTGGACCAGATAATTGAGGCCGCGCCAGCTCCCTTCGAGTTGCACGAAGCGCGGGTTGTGGATGATCTCGTTGAGTTGCTGCGAGAGGCTTTTATCGATCGCGGCGATCGCGCGCTCGAAAGTGCGCTGCAGGTTGCGATCGAAGCGAACGGTGCCGGCGAGCGCCTGCTCGACGAGGGTTTTGACCAGGTCCTGGGCGCGGTCCGGTTCGGTCTGCTTGGTTGCGCCAACGACCTGTTCGAGAAGGCCGGGAGCGGCCGCGACGGCGGCTTCCGCTTCGGGGGCGCTTTTCATCTCCGACATCAATCAGTCCTTCGCCACCGGGAGGCCGAGCTCGCCCGAAAGGGATTTGAGCTCGTTTTCGTTTTTGAGGATCTGTTCGAGAAGGCTTTCAAGCTGTTCGGAGCGGTCGACCTTGCTCATCAGATCGCGCAACTTGTTGCGGGTTTCGAGCAAAGCCTTGAGCGCCGGCACCTGTTCGGCGACGCGCGCGGGTTCGAAATCTTCGAGCGCGTTGAATTTGAGCGACACCGCCATCTGGCTGCCGTCTTCGGCAAGCTTGTTGTCGACGCGGATGTCGAGCCCCGGCGTCATCCGCGCCATGACTTCGTTGAAATTGTCGCGGTCGATCTGGACGAATTTGCGTTCCCCCAGAGGCCGCAATGGCTCTCTCGGGTCGCCCGAGAAATCGCCGAGGATGCCGACGACGAAAGGGAGCTCGCGCTCGATCTGGGCGCCTTCGGTTTCGACCTCGTAAGTGATGTGGACGCGAGGTTTGCGCACCCGCTTCAGTTTTTCGTGGATGCTTTCGCTCATGATCGGCGTCTCCCTTTTTGTGCCGACAATCCCGCGAAGTATGATTTTATCGCATCGCTCGTTCAAAAGCGAATCCGCAGATTTGGCGGCCGCAGAATAAAAGCCCCGCAGTTTTGCGAATTATTGGCTCGGCGGCTTGATGCCGAGGCTTGTCAGGATCGCGGCGCGCGCGGTCTCGTCGGGAACGATTTCTTCGAGAAGCTGCGGCCAGCTCAAATGCGCGCGCCGCACCGCTTCCTGCAAGGTGTAGGCGAGCGGGGAAAGAGGCTCCGTACGGCGAAAGAAGTCGGCGATCGCCGCGAGCGTGGCGAGCGCCTCCTCGCGCGAGCCGATCCCGCCCGCCGGGAGCGCGGCGGAGAAGGCGGCCGGCGCCGGAAGAGGCGTCTCTGCCTCGCGGGCGGCGGCTTTTTTCTCCGGTTCGGCAAAACGCTCGGCGATGCCGCCGATCTCCTGCAAAAGCTCGCTCACCCGTCCCGCCGGGGGAGCGTCGGCCCCGGCCCGTCGTTCGAGCGCCTCGCCGAGGGCCTGCCAGGCTTCGGCCGCCGCCGCCGCCTCCTGCCGCAACTCTGCGAAATGCCGGCCGCCCGCGAGCCGCGCCTCGCTCTCCACGGTTTCGAACGGCACAATCCCGGCCGCCAGCCTTTGCTGCCGGCGCGCTTCGTCGACGACGGTTAGAAGCTCGCAGGACTGCTGGTATTGCCATAGCTGGAAAGCGGCGCCGTCCGCGCGCGAAAAGAGCGGCAGGCGGCGCAAAGGCTGGATCAAGGTGCCGTTGCCTTCGACCCCGTTGAGAGCGGCAAGGGGGGCGAGACGGCTCGATATGCCGTCCTCGTCGGGAAGGGGGGAAAGACCCTCCCAAAATCCTTCGACCAGCCCCGTCATCACGCGAACGCCAAAGGCCATGCCTTTCAATCCGTCGCTGCGCAAAAGCGCCTCGGTCAGCCAGCCGGCGATTTCTAGGTCTTTTGCCGCCGTCCTCAAAGCTTCCTCGGCAAGCGCGCGGATCTGGCGCCACTGCGGCGGGGGCGCGCTTTCCCTCTCTTCGCTTTCCATCGCCCTTTCGGCCGCGCGCGCCTCGGCGCGGGCGTCGCGCAAACGGAAATAAAGGGATTGCGGCGAACCATCCCGGCGCAGATCGCTTCCCGCCGGATTGTCGCCTGGGATCGGCGCGAGCAATAGCGCGAGGTCTAAGCCTTCCGCAGATTGTTCCATGCCTTGGACCGCCGCCACAAAACACGAAAAAGACACGCTGCCCTTCTGTCGCAACTTTCCTTAAGATTGCGGCGGGCAAATCGGCTATACATCTTCGCCTTGGCTCGCGCAACGGCGCAGCCCTCTTCGCAAACCCTCGCAGGGCAGCAAAAAAGGGAGGCCCTACGAATGGCGGCGATCGACCTCAAACTTCTGGTGGGGCGTCTCAACGAGCCGTGCCGCAAAGCCCTCGAAGCGGCGGCGGGGCTGACGCTGTCGCGCACCCATTACAATGTCGAGATCGAACATTGGCTCCTAAAGCTCGCCGATATCGCGGGCGGCGACGTAGCGGCGATCTTGCGCCATTACGAGGTGGACGAAGGGCGCCTCCGCGCCGATCTCGGCCGCGCTCTCGACCGTTTGAAAACGGGCAATTCGCGGGCGCCTTCGCTTTCTCCGGATCTCGTTGCCCTCACCCGCGAAGCCTGGCTTTTCGCTTCGGTCGAACACGGGCTTTCGCGGCTGCGTTCGGGCCACCTGTTGTGGGCGTTGCTGGCCGAAGAGGGTCTGGCGCGGCGCGCGCGCGAGGCCTCGGGGCAATTCTCGCGCGTCCCGGCGGAAGCCCTGAAACGCGATTTTGCCGCCCTCACCGCGGGGAGCGTCGAAGAGGCGGACGCGCTTCTCGCGGGCGAAGGCGCGCCCGCCGCGGCAAGCGGGCAAGGCCCCGCGCTCGCCCCCGGTTCGGGGGCGCTTCAGCAGTTCACGATCGACCTCACCGCAAGCGCGCGCGCCGGCAAGATCGACCCGATCCTCGGCCGCGACGGCGAGATCCGCCAGCTCATCGATATCCTGACGCGGCGGCGCCAGAACAACCCGATCCTCACCGGCGAAGCCGGGGTCGGCAAGACCGCGGTCGTCGAAGGCTTTGCCGCCCGCATCGCTTCGGGCGAAGTGCCTGCGCTGTTGCGCAATGCGAGCCTCTGCACGCTCGATCTCGGCCTCCTGCAGGCCGGCGCCGGCGTCAAAGGCGAATTCGAAAACCGCCTGAAATCGGTCATCGAGGAGGTGAAGGCGAGCCCCAGACCGATCATCCTTTTTATCGACGAAGCGCATACCATGATCGGCGCCGGCGGCCCCGCGGGCCAAAGCGATGCGGCAAACCTTTTGAAACCGGCCTTGGCGCGCGGCGAATTGCGGACGATTGCGGCGACAACCTGGGCCGAATACAAGAAATATTTCGAAAAGGACGCCGCGCTCTCGCGCCGCTTTCAGGTGGTCAAGGTCGAGGAACCGGCCGAAGAAAGCGCGATCCGGATGATCCGCGGCCTTCTCGCCCTGATGGAAAAGCATCATGGCGTGCGCATACTCGACGAGGCGGTCAAAGCCGCCGTGCGCCTTTCGGCCCGCTACATCCCGAGCCGGCAACTGCCGGACAAGGCGGTGTCGCTGATCGACACCGCCTGCGCGCGCGTGGCGATGAGCCAGAGTGCGGTGCCGGCGGCGGTCGAAGAGGAAGAGCGGCAGATCGCTGCGATCGACACCGAACTCGGGATTCTCGCACGCGAGGCGGCATCGGGCGCCCCGCACGGGCAACGGCAGGAGGAACTCGAAGCGGCGCGGGCAAAGGCGCAAGAAGAACTCGATCGGCTCAAGGCGCGCTGGCAGGAGGAGAAAAGGCTTGCCACCGAACTCGCCGCTTTGCGCTCGGCGCTCGAAGACCCGGCGAACGAGGCGAATAAGGACGAGGCGCGGGCGCGGCTTGGCGAAGTGTCGGGCGCTTTGCGCAGGGTTCAGGGCGAGGCGCCTCTGATCTTCCCTCTCGTCGACGCCCAGGCGGTCGCCGAGATCGTCGAAAGCTGGACCGGGATCCCGGCCGGGCGCATGCAATCCGACGAGATCCGCACCGTGCTCAGTCTCAAAGAGGCGATGGAGCGGCGCGTCGTCGGCCAATCGCACGCTCTCGAAGCCGTCTCGCAAGCAATCCGCACCGCGCGCGCACGCCTTACCGACCCGAAGAAGCCGATCGGCGTCTTCCTTCTGGTCGGGCCTTCGGGCACCGGCAAGACGGAGACGGCTTTGACCCTCGCCGAGCTCCTTTACGGCGGCGAACAGCACTTGACCGTGATCAATATGAGCGAGTTCAAGGAGGAGCACAAAGTCAGCCTCCTCATGGGCAGCCCTCCGGGTTACGTCGGCTATGGCGAAGGCGGCGTCCTCACCGAGGCGGTGCGCCGCCGCCCCTATTCGGTGATCCTTTTGGACGAGATGGAAAAGGCCCATCCCGGGGTTCAGGACGTCTTTTTCCAGGTTTTCGACAAAGGCATGATGAAGGACGGCGAAGGCCGCGATATCGATTTCAAGAACGCGGTCATCATCATGACCTCGAACGCCGGCAGCGATCTCGTCGGCAAGCTTTTCGCCGATCCCGAGACGGCACCCGATGCGGCGGGGCTCGGGGAGGCTCTCCTGCCCGAACTGATGAAGTCTTTCAAGCCGGCATTTTTGGGCCGCGTCACGCTCGTCCCTTATCTGCCGCTCTCGGAAACGGTGATCCGCCGGATCGTCGAATTGCAGCTTGCGCGCGTGCGCGAGCGCGTCGCCGATTCATACGGCGCCGGGTTCGAATACGAGCCGGGCGTCGTCGAAACCATCGCCCGGCGCTGCACCGAAACTTCTTCCGGCGCGCGCAATGTCGAAAAGATCCTTTCGCGGACGCTCCTTCCCGATCTTTCGGCGCAGGTTCTTGCCCGTTGGGCCGCGGGGCAACCGATCGCCCGGGTGAGCGTCGCAATGGACCAAACCGGAGCTTTCCGCTATGATATTGAATAGTCTGCGGTCATTCGGCTCCCTTTCGTGGTCCGCGTCGGTGCGGGATTGATGCATTGGGCGCAAATAAGAGGCGTTGCTTAGAGCCGAGTGGTTCGGTCGAGCGCGTAAACGGGTGACAGACTCCAGACAAAGGGGGAGAACGCGATGGCCATTTACATGAAATACGGCAGCATCAAGGGCGCGGTGGCGACGGAGGGGTTCAAGGACTGGATCGAGCTTACGTCCTTTCAATGGGGGGTCGGCCGTTCGATCGGCACCGCGGCGCGGGGCGCCATCTCGCGCGAACACAGCGAGCCGACCTTGAGCGAGATCAGCGTCAGCAAACCGACGGACGTCGCCAGCCCCAAGCTCTTTCTCGACGCAGTCGCCGGCAAGCTCGACAACAAGGTGACGATCAAATTCACCACGACGGCGAAAGGGAAGGTCGAAACGTTTCTGACCTACGATCTCGAAAATACCGGGCTCAGCCACTATTCGCTGAGCAGCGCCGGCGAAATACCGATGGAATCCCTTTCGCTCAATTTCACCAAGATCACCGAGACGTTTACCGGGCTGCAGCCGGGCATCACCGGCAGCCCCGAAACGGTCGGCTATGACCTCGAGCAGATGAAATCGACATGATCGGCCTTTGGCCGTGAGCGCTGGCGCGGCGCTCAAAGGCGAGCCTCGGGGCCCGGCCCTCGCGGCCGCTCGCCTCATCCGGACCGCTTGACGCGCCATCGGAGCTGCCAATGCCGAATCCTCTTCGCATGCGTTTCGGCGAGCCCGTCCCGCCCTCGCAGTCCGGCTTCAGGATCAGATACCGCGGCCGGGTGATCGATGTGGGGCTCCCCGCAAGTTACGCGCTGCAACAAGCCGTCGCTCCGTCAATGGCTAAGATCGCCTCTTGCATCGCCAGCCACCCCGGCAATCCCGATCTCGCCGCAGCGGGTTTCTTTCCCCCCGAAGTGAGGAGCAAAATCGAGAGCGCCTTATCCCGGTTGCTGGGCGAGGTTTTCTCCGCCCGCTTTTCGAACGCCTGGCGCGACAAAGGCGTCAGGATCGGGAGTACATCGCGGGAAACCGGGATAGCCAGTCTGAGCTCTCAGCCTTCGGGAACCGAGCTCGACAGTAGCTGGGTCGTCTCCAAACTTTTTCGTTTCCACGGCGTCGACGTATCGCTCCAGGTCTGGGGGAGCGTCGGTGCCCCGAGCCCGGCCGGCTCGATGGTGGACCTCTCGGGCGCAGGCGCCAGTTTCGATGCGGGAAACCGCAACTATCGCATCTCGATCGGCCGCGGGCCCGGCGGGCGCGGCGGGATCGTCGTGTTCGGCGCGGGCGGCAGCTTTCGCTGACCCGGGATCCGCGCGGAAACCGACGCAAGCGAAGAGCGTTTGCGCCGTCGCTCAAGGAAAAGGGAGCCGGAGGCCCTGTTTGGCAAGACTTTTCCGGCTCTGCACCCGTCGCCAAGCGCCCCGCCCCGTCCCCTCTCAAACCGTCCTGCGGATCGTGATTTCGGCCTCGGCGGCGGCGGCGAAGATTTCGACCGCGACGGCGGTGACGTTGTCGTCGGCCCTGCGTTCGAGAGCGGCGGCGAGAAATGCGCCGGCGCCGGCCTCATCGGCGGCGAGCAACGCGGCGAGGTCGGCTTCCGGAACCGTCTTCGAAAGGCCGTCGCTGCATAAGAGAAAGCGGTCTGCGGGATAAAGACGGCCGCTCACCTTGTCGAGGGCGAAGGCCTCCTCGCGCACCCCGACGGCGCGGGTGATGATGTTGGCGTTGGGGTGGACGAGGGCCTCTTCGGGGCTGATCGCGCCGGCGTCGACCAGCTCCTGGACGAGGCTGTGATCGTGGGTCACCTGCGAAAGTTGCCCGCCGCGCAACAGATAGGCGCGCGAGTCGCCGGCCCAGAGACACGCAAAATGGTCGCCCCGGGCGAGCAGCAGGACGAGCGTCGAGGCGAGGATCGCCCCTGCGCCACGGCGGTCGGCTTCCGCCAGAAGCGCCTCATGGGCGCCCTCTACCCTGAGGCGCACCTCGGCCAGAATCTCGGCCGCGCCGAGACCGCTCGGTACGCGTGAGAGCGTTTCGGCAAGCGTGCGCGCGGCCAGATCCCCCGATTGGTGCCCTCCGGCGCCGTCGGCGACCGCCCACAGGCCGAGATCGGGCCGGTTGACGTAACAGTCTTCGTTGCGCGCACGTACGGCCCCTTGATGGCTTGCCGCCGAGGAGCGGAAGCGCCCGGCGGATTCGAGGGAAGTTAGAAATCGCGCCTCCTTCATCCGTCCGCCTCGAAGCGCGCATCGAGCATCGCGGCAAAAAGCGAAGGCCGCGGCAGGCCCTCCGTCACGAAAGCCGAGGCTGGGCGCCGCGGCGCTCCCTCCGTCCACCACAAAGCGCCGGTTCGAGGGCAAAGACCGGGGGCGACTCCTGCCCCCTTTGGCGCTGCGAAAAGAGCCTCGGCAACGCCGGCTGCGAGCGCCTCGGGCGCAAGATCCTCTGCAACCGCTTCGCGGCCGAGGCGTTCGACGGCATCGAGGAAGCCGCCGCCGGCAGAGATGAGCGCCGCAGCCTCGACGCCGCGGAGCGTGGCGGCAAAGGTCAACGGGAAATAGCGCCCGACCCGATCGACGCTCGGCAAGAGGAGGCCGATCGCGGCTTCCGTCCCGGCGAGCCCCGGGGAAAGGGCAAAGCGCCACACCGGTGCTTCGAGCCAGGCCGCGACCCACTCTTCGCCATGAGCCGAACGGCTTAGAGCGAGCGCGCGCTGAAGCCAATCGTCAAAGGCGTCGAGGAAGGCGCGAGAAAGGCCGAAGCGGACAAAGTCGCCGCGCGCCGGGATCTTGCCGAAACAGCCCGCCGCCGCCTTGGAGAAAGGCGCAACCCCCAATGCTCCGGTTTCCTCTCCGACCTTTGCCAGAAGAATGTTCTCCGCCGGATTTGCGGGTTGCCGGATCATCGCTTTTACGGGCGGCCGAAAAAGAAGGGTTTTCCCGTCACGATCCGCCTCCGCGTTTTCCCCTTTGCCCAGGCGCGGTGGAAAAGGCCGCACAAGGGACGCATTCGCCCCGCGCCCGCCCAAATGGAGATCAGAAGCCCGGGCATCGGAAGCCCGCAAGAAGGCCGGGCCGGAACGGGTTGAGCAGGGAGCCGGTGCGCAATTCGAAGCTTGCGCGCCGTTCGCCCTCCTCGAAAGTCAAGAGAAAGCGTTCGGGCGACCCGTCTTCTTCGAGGCGCCCCTGATCGATAAGGCGGAAAAGAGCCCACGGCCCCGAGGCTTCGATGACGCCGGTGCCGCCTGAAGGCGGCGGATTGAAGACGAGGCGGGCATTCGCCATGCCGGAGGGGCCGGGCCAAAGGATCGCTGTCGTCACCGCCGGTCCGTGCGCATAACGGATCTTTGCCGGCCCGAGTTCGAGAGAGACCTCTTTTGTTCCCTGATCGAGGCTTTTGGGGGTGAGATCGAAATTGAGGCTTGGCCGGCTGCCGCCCGCGCCGAAAAACGCATCGCGGATTTTCGCCGCGCGTTCGAACGCGAAAAGCGCCGCGGCGGAGACGGGAGGCGGGACGCCTCCAAGCGCGCGGCCGCGCCAGACCCGGCCGCTGGTGTCGACATAAGGGAGAAGTTCGGTGTTGAAAAAGCCGTTCAGGCTCGAAGGGCCGTTGGCGGAAAAAAGCCTCGCGAAATCGTCGAGCCCGATCGCGTTTTTTGCCCCGGGGCTGAACGGATAGCGGCCTTCGACCGCCGCCCGGCACAATGGCCCCGGCCCGCTTTCGGCGTTGAACGCGGTTTTGACGCCTGCGGCCGCGCTGCCGCTGCGGGTCGCGGAGGCGGCCGCGATCATCGTCGCGATCCAACGTTTGACGGGCTGCGGCGCCCC
>JAJYIC010000381.1 GCA_021790295.1 Pseudomonadota bacterium
AGCCGAAATGTTTGAGCGGCGCTTCTGTCATCGGTCACCTCCGCGCCGACTATTCCATCTTGCCCCGCTCTTGCAAAGCCCTCCGCAGCCCCTTCCCCGCGCCTTCTTCACGCCTCAAGCAAGAGCGCGCGGGAACAAGGCCGGCGCTCGGCAACAACATCGAAGCGGTCGTGCTCACCGACAGGAAGGGCGCGGAAAATCCCGTACCGGAGGCTGATTGGCGTCCGCAGTCAGCTGCACCCGCTCGTTGCGCCGCAGGTGTCGCATTTGAGGCAGGTGCCGTTGCGCACGAGGGTGAAGTTGCCGCATTCGCGGCAGGCTTCACCTTCGTAGCCTTTGATGCGTGCGGCGCGGACCTCTTCATTCCCGGTTCCGGCGAGAAACGCGGGAAGGCCGGCGTCGCGTCCGCTTCCGGGCCGCAGGTCCGCGCCCGCAAATGACTCCGCGCTTCTCCGAGCGGGTTCTGCGCGCAGCGATCCCTCGCGGGCCGCCCCGCCGCCTTCGAGAACCGTCAGCTTGCCGCGCACATAGCCGTTCGAGGCGACGCGCAAAGCGGCCGCTTCCGCATGCCCCGCAGAGGGGGAATCGAGGTCCGACTGCGATTCCCCGCTTCCCATCGCATCCGGCAAAAGATCGCCGGGCTCGACATGGGCGAGATCGCCGCGGCCCAGATACGAGATCGCCAGCTCGCGGAAAATATAGTCGAGGATCGAGGTCGCCATCTTGATCGCATCGTTCCCTTCGACAACTCCCGAAGGCTCGAACCGCGTAAAGGTGAAAGCTTCGACGAATTCCTCGAGCGGCACCCCGTATTGGAGCCCGATCGAAATCGCGATCGCGAAATTGTTCATCAGCGAGCGGAAAGCCGAACCCTCCTTGTGCATGTCGATAAAAAGTTCGGCGAGCCGCCCGTTTTCGTATTCGCCGGTGCGCAGATAAACCTTGTGCCCCCCGACCCGCGCCTTTTGCGTATAGCCGGTCCGCCGGTTCGGAAGCCCCCGCCGTTCGCCGCGCTGGACGACGTGTTCGACGATCCGCTCGATGACGCGTTCGACGATCTTTTCCGCGGCGGCGGGGCTGCCCTCGGCCGCGCTGCCGCCGGAAAGCGGCAGCTCTTCGCTTTGGGCTTCATCGCCCTGAAGCTGCGAAGCAAGAGGCTGCGAAAGCTTCGAGCCGTCGCGGTAAAGCGCCGTCGCCTTGAGGCCGAGCCTCCAGGAAAGCGCGTAAGCCTCTTTGCAATCCTCGATCGAGGCGCTGTTCGGCATGTTGATCGTCTTCGAGATCGCGCCCGAGATGAAAGGCTGCGCCGCCGCCATCATGCGAATGTGGCTTTCGACCGAGAGAACCCTTTTCCCTTTGGGCCCGCAAGGATTGGCGCAGTCGAAAACCGGCAGATGCAGGGGCTTGAGAGAAGGCGCCTCTTCGAGCGTCATCGTCCCGCAGCAATGGCGGTTTGCCGCCTCGATCTCGCTGCGCCCGAAACCGAGAGCGGCCAGGAGATCGAACCCCGGCCGGGCCAGGGCGGCGGCGGAAATCCCGAGCTTCTCGCGGCAGAAATCCTCGCAGAGAGTCCACTTGTTGAAAACGAATTTGATGTCGAAAGCGCTTTTGAGGGCCTCTTCGACAGAGGATAGCGCCTTTTCGTCGAAGCCTTTGGCGAGAAGGGTTGCGCGGTTGACCTCCGGCGCGCCTTCGAGGCTTCCCGTCCCCAGAACATAGCTCTCGATGGCCGCGATCTCGCTTTCCCCGTAACCGAGCGCCAACAGCGCGCGCGGCACCGCGCGGTTGATGATCTTGAAATAGCCGCCCCCGGCAAGCTTCTTGAATTTGACGAGGGCGAAATCGGGCTCGATGCCGGTGGTGTCGCAATCCATGACGAGACCGATCGTCCCCGTCGGCGCGATGACCGTCGCCTGGGCATTGCGAAAACCGCTCTTTTCGCCTTCGGCCAAAGCGTCGTCCCAGCTCTTGCGCGCCGCCTCGGCAAGTCCTTTTACCGGGCAGTTTTGCGGATCGAAAGGCACCGGCAGGACGGAAAGGCCTTCGTAGCCGTCCTTTTCTCCATAGGCGGCGCGCCGGTGGTTGCGAATGACGCGCAGCATCGCTTCGCGATTTGCGGCAAAGCCCGGGAAAGGCCCTGGCCGTTGAAGACCGGGGTCTGCGGCGATCTCGGCCGAAGCGGCATAGCTTCTCCCCGTCATCAAGGCCGAAAGGGCGGCGCAAAGCGCGCGTCCTTCCTTGCTGTCGTACGGCAGCCCCATCGTCATCAAAAGTCCGCCGAGATTGGCGTAGCCGAGCCCCAAGGTGCGAAACTCGAAAGACCGTCGCGCGATCTCGGGCGAAGGGAACTGCGCCATCATCACCGAAATCTCGAGAACGAGGGTCCAAAGGCTGACGGCGTGCTCGAATAGGGCGATGTCGAACCCCTGGCCCGCGCGATAAAAGGCGAGAAGATTGAGAGAGGCGAGATTGCAGGCGGTGTCGTCGAGAAAATTGTATTCGGAGCAGGGGTTCGACGCGTTGATCCGCCCGCTCTCGGGGCAGGTGTGCCAGTCGTTGATGGTGGTGTCGAACTGCAGGCCGGGATCGGCCGAAGCCCAGGCGGCGGTGGCGATCTTTTCCCACAATTCGCGCGTGCGAAGGGTCTTTGCCGTGGCGCCGTCGGTGCGGCGTTTCAGATGCCACTCCCCGTCCTTTTCGAGGCTGGCGAAAAAGGCGTCCGGGATCCTCACCGAATTGTTCGAATTCTGCCCGGAAACCGTCAGATAGCCGGCCCCTTCCCAATCGCT
>JAJYIC010000026.1 GCA_021790295.1 Pseudomonadota bacterium
GAGAGCAAATGCGCTTATAAGCTGATCCAGTACATGGCGTCGTCCTTGCCCGTCGTCGCTTCGCCGGTCGGCATGAACCGATCCGTCGTGCGCCACGGCGTCAACGGGTTTCTCGCCGATACGCCGGAAGAGTGGAAGAGGGCTCTTTCGATCTTGAAAGGCGATCCTCTTTTGCGGCGCAAGATGGGTGCGGCGGGGCGCCGTCTCGTCGAAGCCGAATATTCGCACGTCAAGGCGGGCCTTCTTCTCGCCGAAGGCCTTCGCCGGGCGGCAGAGCCGCGAGAGCGGGACGAGGGAACCCGAGCCTCGAACGAAAGGACAGGATGAGCGAGACCGGCAAGGAGATGGCGCGCCTCGATGCCCGCGCCGGGGAAAGCGAAAGGCGATCCGGCCAAAAGACGGCCGGTCTTCACCCTCGGGCGAGGACGGCCGAAGGGAAAGGGATGGCACAGGCGAACGAAGCCCTCCACGAGAGCCCGAACGAAAGCCTGCCGGAACGGGTCGCAAGCCTCGAAACCGCGCTCGCCGAGGCTTCCGCCTCGGGATCATGGCGGATTTCCGCTTCGCTCAGGGCAAGCCTTGAAGCGCAGAGCTGGTTCCGGCGCAACCGCCAGCGCGCGCTCGTCCTCGCCGCCTGGCTCAAAAGCGGCCGGCTCGACCTCGCGGCCGACGCTTTCCTCTCCTATTACCGCCGCCACCCGCCTTTTCGCGGGAGAAGCCTGATCCCGAGAAAACTCCGCAAGTCGGGCCGTCGCGAACCGAGGCTGCTGTCGATCGAGGAATGGGCCGAGCAGTATTCGCGTTCGCCTTCAGCCGAGATCCTGGTCTTTCAGAACGTCTATGGCGACGGGTTGATCGAAAGGCTCGATCCGGCGTTTGTCCCGGTCGAAGGGCGGCGGAACCTGCGCACCGAGATCCGCGAGTTCAACCTCTTTCTGCAGATGTTCCGCTCGGGTTTATACCGTTGTGCGGCGCTGACCGGCATCGTCTCGCCGAAATTCACGGGAAAGGCGCGCGTTTCCGGCGACGAATTCCTCGGGTTCATACGGCAAAACCCGGGTTACGACGCCTATTTCGTCAATCCTTTTCCGTATAATCCCTATTACACTTTCAACGTCTGGTATCACGGCGAATTGTGTCATCCGGGCCTTGCGGCGCTCGCCGAAACGCTGTTCGTTCGCGCCGGCTACGACGGGCATTTGATCCGGGATCCGCGCGACAGTGCCAAGACCGCGCTTTATTCGAGCTATTGGGTTGCGGGAGAAGCGTTCTGGGAAGGCTATGTCGCCATGCTGGTTCGCCTTTTCGAGGCGCTTCTGGCGATGGCGCCGCAAGAGCGCGAGCCGTACCTGAGTCCCGCTCCCAATTATCCCGACGCGGTTCCGATCCTGACGTTCATCCTCGAACGCAGCTTTTCCGCCTATCTTCATATAAACCCCGCGCTCAGCGCTTTGGCCTACCCGTTTTCGCGGGAAGCGATCGTTCGCCACGCCCGATTGAGCGGCCAACACTTCGAAGCGAACCTGGTCTCCGCTTTTGGCGGGGTGATCGATGAAATCGACGCGAGGCGCGAATATACCGAGGCCGATCGCGAGCTGTTTCACGCATTGACGCGGCTTTGCGCTCCCGGCGTCGAAGGCCGGTGGCGATGACAGGGACGGCTCTTTTGCGTTTTTTGCCTCTTCGGCGATCGCTCTTTCAGAAGACGCCCCTCTGATGGATCTCCCGCAAATAAGCGCAGGAACCCGCGAACTTGCGGCAACGCCCGGCCCTTCGCGCAAGGAGTGCCCGCTTGCGGTCCTTGTCCTCGGCATGCATCGCAGCGGCACCTCCGCGGCGAGCGGCATGCTCGATCTTCTCGGGGTTCCGGTTCCCGGAAGGCAGGAGCCTGCCGATCAAGCCAATGTCAGGGGTTATTTCGAAAACCAGAGGATCGTCGCATTCAATGACCGTCTGCTCGAAAAACTGGGTTCGCGCTGGGACGATCCTCTGCCGCTCAAAGGGGAAAGCTTTCTTCTGCCGCCGGTGCGCCTTGCGGCGCAGGAACTGGCGCAGCTTCTCGAAGCGGAATTCGAAGACCGCCCGGCGGTCCTCGTCAAAGACCCGCGCATTTGCCGGCTCCTGCCGATCTGGCTCGAAGCGCTTGGGCGCGTGGAGCGCAGGGTTGCCGCGATTCTGCCGCTGCGGCACCCTCTCGAGGTTGCCGCCTCGCTTCGCAACCGCGACGGCCTTTCCGCTCCGCACGCTTTCTCTTTGTGGCTCCAGCATGTCCTCTCGGCGGAGCGGGAAAGCCGCGGCCTGCCGCGTTCTTTTTTAGGTTTCGAGGAGCTTCTGGCCGACTGGCGCGCGGTCGCCGCGAGGATCGGCGCAAACTTGGGGCTCGATCTCGCTTCGGGCGGCGAAGACAAGGGAGGGGAGATCGACGCTTTCATCTCGGCGGGGCTGCGCCGCGAAATTGCCGCGCGCGAAGAGGGGGATGACGAGGATCCGCTCTACGGGTTTTGTTTGCGGGCCTGGAAAGCTCTCGCAGAGCCGGCGGCGGAGACCGCAAAGAGAAAGGTCCTCGACGCCATAAAAGGCGAGTTCGAAGCCGCGCTCGGTTTTTGCCGGCCCCTTCTTTTGACGCTCGACCGGGAGCGGGTCCGGCTCCGCGAGGAAGGGCTCGCCCGGGCGGAAAATTTCGAGGCGCAGGTCGAAGCGCTAGCGGAGGATGCGGAGGCCGAGATTGCCGAGCGCGAGCGGCAACTGAGGCGGGAAGCGGAAATGGCGCAAAGGCGATGGCAAAGGGCGCGCGGTGAGGAGATGATGCGGCTATTGGAAACGGCCGAGAGTCGGCGGGAGAATGAGGTCGCCTTGCTGCGGGGCCGGCTCGACGCCGTTCTCTCTTCGACGATCTGGCGCGCGACCGCCCCGATTCGCTTTCTCGGTAGAAGGCTTGCACCCTCGCTGCGCCGCCTTTCCCGCGGCCTCCTCTCCCACACCGGGCGGGCCTTCGGCCTTTTGCCGGCACGAGGGTCGGGGCGAGGGCCTGCGGTTATCGAGACAGAGGCAGGCGCGGCCGCAATGGGGCGCATTGACGAGGGGGCGGCGCGCGCTTTCGGCCGCGACTGCGAAAGCCCGGCCCGCCTCGAGCGCCACCCCCTTTTGCAGGCTATGACGGAGCCCACAATCCTCAAGGCGATCGCGAGGCTCGAGCGCTTCCCTCCTTTCGAATCTTCGGACTACCGAACGCTTTATCCCGACGTCGCCGCGGGCCAATGGGCGCCCTCTCAGCATTTCATTCGCTTTGGCGCCTTCGAAGATCGGCAATGCTCCCGGCCCGAACATGTCGCCCGGGTTCTCGCAGAGCTTGCCGGCGAACGCGGAAGGGAGGCCGACAAGGCGGAAAAAGATCGGCGCCGTTTCGAAAGCGAGGCCGAGATCGCCGGGCTTGCCTCGCGCTCTCCGCCGATCGCGATCTACGTCAGCTCGCAAAACAATATCTTTATGAAGGAAATCGCCGAAGACATGGCCGCCGATCTCGAAAGCCTCGGCGTTGCGGTTGGTTTGCGGGATGAAAACTCCTCGATCGAGGATCGCGCTCCGCTTTCTCTCTTCCTCGCCGTCGACGAATTCTTTTTGAGCGGTCGAGGACGCGAGTGGATCAGGGACGACGTGATCGCGACCTCTTTCATGGTCGGCGTCGAGCAAATCCAGGAACAGTGGTTTGCCTCTTACTTGCCTTTGCTTTTGATGTCGCGCGGGGCGATCGACATCTGCCCGCAGATCGCGACCCTTCTCGGAACGACCGGCCTTCCCTCTTTCCACTTTGTGCCGGCGCCCCGCGCCGGTGCCCGCGCCTTGACCGCGGCCGACCGCTCGCACCCGCTTTTCCGGGTTCTCCCGGCTAAAGCGAAAACGGACCCCGAGTTCCGCACGCCCTTTCTGGAGCGCCCTCTCGACATCTCCTTTTTCGGCACGGCTACGGAGCGCCGCGATCGCTTCTTTGCCCGCAATGCCGCTTTCCTTTCCGCATATGACGCCTGCATCCATTTGCGCCGCCCGGAGCGCGGCCCGATCAAAAGCGAGGAGGGGGCGTTCACCCGCCTTGCCCGTCACATCTGCGGCCAAAGCAAGATCATGCTCAACCTTCATCTCCAAGAGCTTCCCTATTTCGAATGGCATCGCATGGTTCATCTGGGGATGGCGTCGGGAAGCGTTGTCGTGAGCGAGCCTTGTCTTCCGAGCCGCGATTTCATACCCGGCGTCCATTATCTCGAAGAGCGTGCGCGGCACATTCCCGATCTTGTCGAATGGCTGATCGAGAGCGAGGAAGGGCGGCGCGAAGCCGAACGCATTCGCGGCAATGTCGGCGCGCTCCTTTTCGACGTCTCCCGCGGCCGGCAGAATGCGGCGAGGCTCCTCGAATTTCTGCTCGAACATTCCCCTGCGTGAAGGAAAGCGCGCGCCCTTTTTTGAAATGCCGCCCTGATGACCAGAGTCGTTCCCTTCGAGATCCTCTTCGAACAGGTAAACGAGAGCGCGGTTGCGGACGACACCGTGACGGTCGCCGTAAGCCACTACAATTACGGCCGGTTTCTGCCGGAATGCCTGGATTCGATGGCGGCGCAAACCCATCCTCGCCTCGACCTCGTCGTCGTCGACGACGCCTCGACGATGGAGTCTTCGGTTCGCCTTGCCCGCGAATGGATCGAAAGCCACGCCTCGCGTTTCGGCCGCGCGCTGCTGTTGCGCCACCGCCGCAATCAGGGTCTGGCGCAAGCCCGCAATACGGCCTTTGGCGAGTCGCGCAGCGATCTCGTTTTCGTCATCGACGCCGATGATCAGGCCTATCCCCGGGCAATCGCGCGTCTCTTTGAGGCGATGCGCGACACGGGCTCAGCGGCCGCCTACACCCAGCTCGAATTTTTCGGCGTCGAAGAAAGGCTCGGCTCTGCCGATGTGTGGCGCAAGGAATGGTTCGAGGGCGACAATTACATCGACGCCACCTCGCTCATCTCGAAGCGCGCGTGGCAGGAAGTCGGCGGTTACACGCATATCGAAGGCGGGTGGGAAGATTACGACTTCTGGTGCAAGTTCGTGGAAAAGGGCCTTTCGGCGGCCTATGTCCCCGAGATCCTTTGCCGCTACCGCCAGCATCCCTCCTCGATGATGCGCACGGAAACGACCGAGGCGCGCAACGCCCTCATCATCGAAGTGACGCTGCGCCACCCTTGGCTCAAGCTGAAGCCATGAGAGGCTCGTGGGTTCGCGGGGTGCGAACGGCCTCTCTCGCCCGCAGCCTTTCGCAGCGGGCGCGGGCGAGGGGCGTCACCCTCTGACGCCCTGCCCCATTCCGCGATCCTGCATTGGGCGGCGCGGCGGAAAGGTTCTAAGGAGAAGGACAAGGCCGTGAAATCTGCGCTTGCCATCTTTGCCCATCCGGATGACGCCGAGCTCACCTGTTTCGGCACCCTTGCGCTGTTGCGCTCTCTCGGTTACGGCGTCGTCGTCGCCATCGTCACCGACGGCCTTGCCGCCGTCAACAACAACGGCACCTACAACCGCCTCGAAGAGGCCGCGGAATCGAGCGCGCTGATGGGCTTCCGGCTGATACGCGCCGGCCTTCCCGACGGCGATCTGCATTTCGGCAATACGCTCATCAAAGAGGTCGAACGCTGGTTTGCGGAAATCGAACCGGCAGTCGTCATCACCCATTACCTCGATCCCGAGCACGTCGATCATCAGGACCATTTCGTCGTCGCCCACGCGGTTTTGAATGTCGCGCAAAGGATGGCGAAATTCGATCTCCTGCTCGAAGCCGAACCCTCGCGCGGTTCGCGTTCTTTCGCTCCGAACCTGTTTGTCAACGTCGCCCGGTTCGCGGCGGAAAAATCGGCGGCCATCGCCTGTTACCGCTCGCAGACGCACAAGCATTATTTCACGCCCGCGCATCTCGAATTGCGCTCGCGCTGGTGGGCGGAAGCAAGCGGCGCCGGCGAGATCTGCGGCAACGAGGAGGGGGTCGCCATCGAAGCCTTCCGCATCGTGCGCTCATCGCTTCTCGGCGAAGGCGCCGCCTTCGGCTTTCGCAGATGCGAGCCGGGGTGACTTCTCGTTTTTCGTAAGAAGACGCCCGTCAGCGCGTGCCTTCGGGATTTTGCGCTCTCTCTCTTCCCGTTGTCGCTTGCGGCCGCGGGACGTCCCAATCGGCGAACCAGACGAGGCCTCCGGGAAGGCCGAGGGCGACAAGGCCGAGACCCATCATCACCGATATCGCGAGCGCCGCCTCGGCCCCGACCCCAAAACCTGCCAGGATGACGACCATCCCGATTTCGCGGATTCCCCAGCCGGCGAAGGAAACGGGCAGAAGCTGAACAAGGGTGACCGGCGGCACCACCATAAGCCAGGTCTTCAAGGAAAGATCGGTCCCGAGACTGCGCCCGACGAGAGCGTAAGCGAGGATCGGAAAGCCGACGGTCAAAAGGGAAAGCCCGAGAACTGCGGCGGCTTGGCGCGGGGTGAAAAAAAGACGGCGGCTTTCGCGCGAGAGGTCGGCAAGGGCAGCGAGAAGCGGGAAGCGCAAGACCCTCGCGGGCAGGAAATCCGAGAGAAAAAGGACGAGAAGCCCCGAAAGCCCGGCGCCCAGAACCATCAGCATGCCGACTCTTTCCCCCTCATCCGAAAGCGTGCCGAAAAGGGCGGGAAGCCCCGCCGCGAAAAGAAGAAGCGTGACGAGATAGCCGCTTGCCCGGTCGAGAAGGACGCTGCGGATCGCAGGCGCGAGGCCGATGCCGAGCCTGCGGCAGCGCCAGGCGCGAACCGCGTCGCCGCCGACGCCGGTCGGCAGGACCTGGTTGAAAAAAAGCCCGACAAACAAAAGCTTGACGAGGCTTCCGGCCGCCGCCCGCGATCCCCCCGCGGCAAGAATGAGACGCCAGCGCCAGGCATTGACAAAAGCCGTCGCAATAAGAGCGAGAAGCGCGGCGGCAAGCAAAGGGAACGAGGCGCGCGCGATGATCGCTGCGGCCCGGGCAAGATCGAGACGCCTTGCCAAACCCCAGAGCAGTCCGCCGGTGACGAGAAGTCTAAGGCTAGGGATAACGAAGCGACGAATGAGGGCCAACTCCCGTCAAGAACTCGCTCAGCACAGGGGCAGCGGCCGCCCCCCTTAAGAGAAGAGGCCGCTCGGCGACGGTTTCTACCGATGGATTGCAAGCAGCGCGCGCTGCCGGCAGCGGAACGCCTTACTGCCATGCACCGAGTAAACAGTCAATTTCTGATTTCCCGATAATCCCGAGAGGTCGAGGTTTGCCGAAAATCCGGGATCCTTCATCGTCGGCTGCTTGAAAGCAGCGAGGACGTCGGGGCGTCGTGTTGCTTTGGCCCTGTAGAATTTGCGTTCGCCGTCGGCTGCGGTGAGAGCGATCCAGGTCGCGTCCGGTCCGATGCCTTGCCGCGCCGAAGGCGCCGTCCAGCCTTGTAAATCCACCCGCCCGCTGACGACGATGGGCTGCTTCAGCGATCGAAACAGCCTGCGGTCGATGGTGTCGAGAGCGCAATCCGCCACCGCGCCTCTCTTCGCGGCGGCAACAAATGCCGGAGGGGAGGTAGGTTCGGTCAGGACGAGCCGCCGGACGTTCGGTTGCGGGAGAACGGAGAGCACCCTCAGTGAAAGGGGGATATTCGCCGCCCAAAGACCGAAATCCGGCGCATCGAGCCTGAATTGGCGAACGCGGTGGCCGCGGGTGAGGCCGGCCGCGATCATCGCAAAACGGGAAGTCGAGCCGACGTAAGGCGAAAGGAGAAAGCCGGCCCTTCCCATTTCCGGAATATACCGGCGGCGCACCACTCGGCCGCCCGCGAGCCTCAGTTCGATCGTCACCCTCGGCAGCCTAAAAGCGGTCAGCACCAACTTTCCGAGCAGGGTGGGTCTCATGTCGATCTTCGCCCAAAGGAGCCCGTCGCGCGAGGGGACATCGAGCCACTCATTTGTGCGAGCCGATATCCGCTCGAACCGCGGCCCGAACCGCGGCGGCGAGGGCGAAGGGGCGCGGACCATACGCAGGTAGTTTCCGCTCATCCCGACGATCGAATAGCGGCTGAGAAGGAGAGGCCAACTCGCACCGTCTTCGAGGGCCGCAAGACGCCCGTCGATCGGATCGATCGTGAAAAAGATGTTTCGCGGCGCCCTGTTGCCGAGAAGATGGGCGGCATTCGCTTGTTCGAGAGCGGGGGTGTAAGCGGAATAACTCTGGATGACGGGGCGCCCGTCCCAGCGCATTTTTTGGGCAAAAAGAAGCGAAAGATAGTCCGGATAAAGATCGACGGTCCCTTTGATACGGGGCAGAGGCGAGAGGGCGGCAATCGCCGCATTCGCCTCTGCGAACCTTTCGGAGAGGGCGCGAGGATGCGCGAGCCGCAGGGGAGGGCCGTTGACCACCCGACGCGCGTGATTCTCCAAGCGTGCGAGGAACGTACCCGCACCGAAACGGCTTGCCGGCCGCTCGGATAATTCGATCGAGAGCCAACCGAGGCAGGCGAGGATCGCGACGGCAAGCGCCGGCCGAGGGTTCAGAAGCGCGGTGAGAAGAAGTCCGAGGAAGAGAAAGGCTTCGGCGGAGATGAGCTGATGACCGTCCTCGCGCACGAACCCTTCCTTGAATATCAAAAACGAATAAAGCCCAACGCCCAACAAAAGGAGCCATCCCGCGGGCCCTCCTCTGCGCGCCACGCAGGCATAGAGGATGGCCGTCATCGCACCGGTGGCTATGATCCAAAAGAGCACTTCGCGGAAGGGGCCGTGCAGCGACATCGCTTCCGAGTAGCCGAATATTATAGGCAGCTCGGTCCAGAAGAAATTTGGAAGCGCAGGGAGGGGTTGACCGGCGGCAACCCAGCCGGCGCACAATGAGATGACCGCGATGGAAGTGATGCCGCCCGCGAGCGCAAGGCGCCCTGCGATGACGGCCGTCAATACGGCAAGAGAGCCTTCGGCAACGGCCAAGATAAGATAGGTGCCTTTGACTAAGGGCAGCAATCCGACGGCGCCGCTCAGAAGCAAGATGCCGAGAGCGAGCGTTCGCGTCAGCGGCAGGTGCAGCCGGCTGTCGGGAGCCAAGCTCAGGCGGAAAACCACGAGGAGCAGAAGCAAAGGGGACGCCCACAAACCGGCGTCGCTTTCGGCGACGACAATCGGCAAAAGAAGCAGAAGCCAAGTTCTTTTTGGCCAGGCTAGCATGGCAAAGCCGGCGCACAGGCCCGCAGCCATCAGGGAACTGGCGGCGAGTATCAGCGCATCGGTTGCGGGGTGGTAAAGCCAGGTTCCTACCGAACCGAGCGGTCCGTAAGCAAAGATGACATCCCGGCCAAAAACGAGGTGCCGGGAAACCGCCTCGTTCACCGCGTAGGCCCAGGCCTTAGCGGGACCGGGGCGCGGCATTTGCGGCGACAACGGCAGCTGAAACAAACCGGCCAGAACGGTCGCGAAAATCAGCAGTGCTGCATAGCAAACCCTGGCCCCCGCTCTGGCCGAGCGAAAAGAGGTGAGATGATTGTTCGATGTCATCTCCGGCTCCGGGATTGCTGTGCGCGGCATGCGAGGCCCTGCGGCGCAGCCTGCGAGGCTCGGCGCTGCAACGGCCGGCCCTTGCGGCGCAAAACCGCCCCTACCGCGCAACCGCGAGAAGCGCATGGTGCTGGCAACGGTAGTCCTTGGTGTCATGCACCGCGTAAATGGTCAATTCCTCTTTGCCCGATAACGCCTTGACGTCGAGGTTTGCGGAGAATCCGGGAGCCTTCATCCGCGGCTTTTTGAAAGCGCCGAGAACGTCGGGGCGCTTTCGTGATCGCGCCTTATAGAATCGGCGTTTCCCGTCGGCCGCGGTGAGCGCGATCCAGATCGCGTCCGGTCCGATCCCTCGCCGCGCCGAAGGCGCGGCCCAGCCTTCGACCCGGACTCGGCCTTTGACGGCAACGGGCTTTCCAAGCGAAGCGAAGGGACGGCCGTCGACGGCGTCGATCGAACAATCCGCAACGGCGCCGCTTTTCGCCGCAGAAAGAAAGGCGGGAGGCGCGACAGGTCTGGCGAGGTTCAAAGCCTGCGCCATCGTTTCGTACCGGGCTCGATAAGGATAAAGACCAAAACTTTCTCCCTGGCCGCGCCCTTTCCTCGCCAGAATCCGGGCTAGAAGGTTGCCGTATAGCTCCCGCGAGTCGAGAGGAAACGCCGCGACGAGGTCGCTGCGCCGCAGGTAGAAAAGGAAAAGCCTTTGCCAAGCCTCTTCATAGGAGCGGCTGCGGGCGATGAGCCTTGCGAGCCCAGAAGGAAGGCGAGGGCGGATGTCCGCAGTCTCTTCGATCTTCGGCAAAGCGTAGATCCGCAGCGCCCCAGCCCGTGCCAGCATCGCTTCCGCCCCCGATTGACCCGAAAAAGGGATGTCAAGAAAGCTCACGCCCGATTTCTCGCGCGCCGCAACCTCATATCTGAGGACCGTCTGCCGCGCCCGCAGCCAAGGCGCATAGTGGTTTCTCATGATCGCATTGGCGCTTGCGGCGAAGGCGAACGCGGCAAGGGCAACAGCGCAATAGGCGCGAGGCGACGCGCCGAGCCTTTTGACGACAAGAAGAAAAGAAAGCGCCATCAGAACGTCCGAGTAGATTCGGTAGCGAGGCGCAAGGCTTTCGCCGAGCCCGAATTTGCTCCTCAACGCCGAGACGCCGACGGCCGTCAGCACGACGAAAAGCGCGCCATATAAAAGCGCGGGCTGCTCGCGGCGCGCCCTCTTCGAGAGAAACGAACCCGCCGCGATCGCCGCCATTAGGGCGCCCAAGAGAAGGTTCGAGCGGGGGCGCGCCGAAAAATCCGCAGCCGCCGCGCCGAGAAAGGAAAGGGCGTAACGAAGCCTTATCTGAAAGGGAAGATCGAGAAGCGGCCCGGTCAGCCGGTAAGAGTGATACCGATAAAAGTAAAGGCCCGAAAGGACGAGAGAGAGGAGGGCCCAGGCAATCGCGCACTTGCGCCGCGATTGCGCCAAAAGAAGAGCGACCCCGATCGGAGCGAGAAGGAGGCCGTTGCCATTGGCGAAAACCGCAAGGACAAAAAAGCCGCAGGCGAAGAGCAACGCTGGCCTTGTGGGCTTCGGGAGAAACCGGATGGAGAGGAGGGCAAAAGCGACGACGGGCAGATTGGTCAACCCCGCCATCGCCCAATTGAGCGTTTCCCAATAGTTGAGCTGGAAAATCAGATAAGGAACCGGAAGGAAACCGAGGAGGAGCAAAATCCCCCTGTCCTCTGCGCCGCGCCCTGCAAACGCATCTTCAAACCCATCTTTCCACGCCAGGTAGACGGCCAGCACGACCGGAACGACAAACAAATCGCCCAAGATTTGAAAAAAGGTGAAATTCAATCTCCCAACGAAAACAAGAGACAAGGCGGCGATGAAATTTTCAAAGATGAGCTTGTAATCATTGAATTGTTCTGTAAATACAACCAATATCTTACTCAAGAACCCGCGCGCTTCCGTAAACTGGATGGAAAAGAGAACGAGCGAGCCGTAATCGTCGGCCCGCGGTACGTCGATCGTAAAGGGGAGGAGCGAGCGATAAAAGGCGGCGGCGGGCAGGGCATAAAGCGCGAAGGCGGAGAGCCGCAACAGCGCTGCGCGCCCCTCGACCCGCATCCCGATTACACTTTGCTCTTGCGGGCGACGACCAGAAATTGCTTGCCGAAAAGGCGCCAGGCCGGCGGGAAACGCAGGTAGATCCGGATCAATATGTTGAAACTCGGCAGGGAATTATTCATGGTAAACGGCAGAAATCTGGGAATGACTCGCTCGATCGTAAATCCCTGCTGGCGCAATCCTTCGGAAACCGACACATCGGACAAAGGCAGAACGTGATCGTAAACATCCCAATATTCCCGGTAGGCGTATTTGATATTCGGTCCTAACAGGATGAATGTCCCGTTCCGTGCGAGAATCCGCCAGACGGCGGCGAATGCCTTGGAACATTCCTCCTTGCTTGCGAGATGCTCGAGGATATTCGAGGCAAAGACGGCGTCGACGCTTTCCTCGGCGATCTCGCCGAGATCGCTCGCCTTGGTTTGGTAAAAGGCGATGCCCGCGGCGAGATGGGCGGCGGCGTCGGGGTTGATGTCGGCTGCAAGCTTGCGGCCGCAGGCGACGGCATTGATGAATTCGCCGTAACCGCAGGCAAGATCGAGAACGGTGCTTCGAGGCTCGATCAGGGCATCGAAAAATTCGCGGCAAAGCACCTGCCAAACGCGCTGCCGTTTTTTGAGACCGGTCTCTTCGAAGCGAAGAGCGTAAAGTCTCTGGAGATCCGTCATGGCGCCCCGCGCGCTCTATTGCGCTGCCGCAAATTGCGAGTTGTGGGCTAGCGATGCCATACCTGCAACTGGCTTTCCCAAGTAAGTTCCTGGTTGCGGTAGTCGCCGCGCGAAAGAAGCCTTTCGAGCCAGCAGTAGAGAATGATGAAAAGGTAGCGCGAGCCCATCTCCTTGATGCGCAGTTTCGAGGCTCCCGATTTGCGGTTCTTCCACGAGTTCGGCAAAACTGCATAACGATAGCCGCGGACGATGCATTTGAGCGGCAATTCGACCGTGAGATTGAAGTGCTGGGAAAGGATCGGCTGGATCCCGGCAATGGCGGTGCGCCGGTAAAGCTTGAAGGCGTTGGTGACGTCGTTGTAACGCAGAAGGAAAAGGGTGCGGATCAATAGATTGCCGAGGCGGTTCAAGATCAGCTTCGGCTTCGGGTAATCCGCAACCCGGCTGCCGCGCATAAAGCGCGAGCCGAAAACGCAGTCATAACCGCTCTCGAGGGTCTCGTAAAAACGCAAGAGATCCTCCGGATCGTCCGAACCGTCGGCCATGACGATCGCCACCGCGTCGCCGCGGAACTCGGCCAAACCGCGCCTGACGGCAAAGCCGAACCCGGCCGGAGGGCCGTTATTGACGGTGCGCACACTGTTTTCGCTCGCGCACAGCATTTCGAGGATGCGTTCGGTGCCGTCGGTGCTGTTGTCGTTGACGACGAGGATTTCGAACGTGATTCCCGCCCCGCGCAGAACCCTTGCAAACTGCCGTACGGTCTCTTCGATGTGCCCTTCCTCGTTGAAGGCAGGGATCACCACCGACAAAAGCCCTTTGACGCCCGCGGCCTGCCATTCGGCAAGAGAGCGCACTTCGATCGGCATCAGGAGCCCCCTGCCGAGTTCTGCCGCAGTGAAAGGGCGTCGATGATCTCGCCGAGGATCGCCTCGTTATCGTACCGGTAACGCCAGTCCGGGTAATCGGCCTCGAAACGGCGGACATCGGAAATCCACCAGATGTGGTCGCCCCTGCGATTATCCTCCGAATAGGACCAGTTCATCGGCCGTCCGGTAAGGCGCTCGCAAGCGAGGATCGCTTCCAGCATCGAGCAGTTCGAATGACGGCTGCCGCCGATATTGTAGACGGCGCCGCAACGGGGATTGCGGATGAAATGCCAGAAGGCATTGACGAGGTCGTAGGAATGGATGTTGTCGCGGACCTGTTTGCCTTTGTAGCCGAAAACGGTGTAAGGGGCGCCCGTTATCGCGCATTTTGCGAGATAGGCGAGAAACCCGTGAAGCTCGGCGCCGGAATGGCCGGGTCCGGTCAGGCAGCCGCCGCGGAAACAGGCCGTCTTCATCCCGAAATAACGGCCGTATTCCTGGACAAGGATATCGGCGGCGAGTTTCGAGGCGCCGAAAAGGCTATGCAGAGAGGCGTCGACGCTCATCGTCTCGTCGATGCCGTAACGGGCAAACGGGTA
>JAJYIC010000382.1 GCA_021790295.1 Pseudomonadota bacterium
CCCGGCACAGCGCCAAACCTTCTTGATGGTCTCTTCCCTTACTCCCAATGACGTTCTGCCGCCGCCCGAGACGAGGCGCTGGGTCGCCCGCCGCAAGGCTTCGATCGTCGAAGCGGTGCGCGGCGGAAGGATCACGCTCGCCGAAGCCTGCCGCCGTTACGCCCTTTCGATCGAAGAGTTCCTGCTGTGGCAGAAAGCGATCGAAAGCGAAGGCCTTTCGGGTCTGCGCGCCACATTGCGGCGCGGCAGGAAAGACGGGGGCCCTCAGGATTGCGCAAATACGCAAAGCGGGTTCGACCGCAGCCAAGAGGACGGCAAAGCAAAGGCCGCCGATTGACAAGCCGCCGCCCAGACGGTCTCATCCTTTCCTCGAAGCCGAGATCGGGAGCAAGGGCATGGCGAAATTCACTGTCGCGACGCCGGCGGGGGCAAGCTTTAGCGTGTCGGGCGGCGGTTACGCCTATGAAATGGAGGCGCTCTCGGCAATCGGCGCCGAGATTGTCGAAATCCCTTCCGGCTCCGAAGAAGAGTTTGCCGCCGCTGCGCGAGAAGCCGACGCCCTTTACGCCAAAGGGCGGCCGATCACGAAAAAGATCATCGACGGGCTCGCGCGCTGCCGGGTGATCTCTCTCGGCAGCGTCGGGGTCGACAGCGTCGCCGTCGACGCCGCGACGGCGCGCGGCATCCCGGTCACCAACTGCCCCGACACCTTTATCGAGGAAGTTGCCGATCACACCCTCACCCTCATTCTCGCCTCTTTCCGCCGCCTTCTCGTGCAAGACCGCCTCGTGCGCGACGGGCGGTGGGCGGAAGGCCGGCCCATGCTTCTCCAGTTGCCGCGGCTTTGGGGCCGGACCCTGGGCCTCATCTCATTCGGCCATGTGGCGCGGGCGGTCGCGGCGCGGGCGAAACCCTTTGGCCTCCATATCCTCGCTTATGACCCTTATGTCGAAGAGCTGGTGATGACGGCCGAAGGCGTCGAGCCCGTGAGCCTTTCCGAATTGTTGGAGCGCTCCGACTTCGTCTCCAACCATTTGCCGGCGATGGCGAGCGTCCACAGGCTCGTCCGCGAAGAGCATTTCCGGATGATGAAGAAAGAGGCGATTTACGTCAGCGCCGGACGCGGTCCGACGACCGATGAAGCCGCTCTCATCAAGGCGCTCGATGAAGGCTGGATCGCCGGCGCCGCGCTCGATGTTCTCGAAGAGGAGCCGCCCGGAGGCAACAACCCTCTCCTCAAGATGGACAACGTGATCCTCACCGCTCATGTCGCCTCCGCCTCTTCCCGTTTCGATCCCGCAAGGCGGCGCAGGGTCGGCCAGGAGATCGCTCTCGTCCTGTCCGGACGATGGCCGATGTCCTGCGTCAATCCCTCGGTTCTCGGCAAAAGCGATCTCAAGCGCTGGCAGCCCGTGTCGATGGGTCGCGGCCCGAACTCCTGAGCGGGGAATAGAGGGTGAGCGAGATCCAGCGTTACCCCGACCCCGCGATCAAGATCCTCGACCGCCGCTTTGCCGGCATTGCCTTGCCTTTTGCCGCGGTCGAGAGGATCGCCGGCGGCTGCCGCTTTTGCGAAGGGCCGGTGTGGTTCGGGGACGGCCGATTTCTGTTGTGGAGCGACATCCCCAACGACCGTTTGATGAAATGGGAGGAGGAGACGGGCGCGGTCTCTCTCTTTCGCCGCCCTTCTCATTACGCCAACGGCAATACCCGCGACCGCGAAGGCCGCCTTATCACCTGCGAGCACTCGAGCCAGAGCGTGACGCGCACCGAACACGACGGCCGCATCACCACCCTCGCCGACAGTTTCGAAGGCAAAAGACTGACCGGACCCAATGACGTGGTCGTCAAATCGGACGGTTCGATTTGGTTTTCCGACAACGGCGCGGGGACGCGCGGGCATTATCTGGGGCATAAAGCCGAGCAGGAGCTGCCCTATCGCGTCTATCGCTGCGATCCGGCAACGGGGCGGCTTGCGGTCGTCGTCGACGATATGGGGCGGCCGAACGGCCTTGCCTTTTCCCCCGATGAAAGCCGTCTTTACGTCGTCGATACGCCGATGACGGGCGCCAAGACCACCCGCGTTTACGACCTCGACGAGGAGGGGTCGGGGCTCCGCAACGGCCGCCTTTTTTTCGACGCCTCGCCGGGCTTTGCCGACGGCATACGCTGCGACGGCGAGGGCAATCTATGGGCCGGCTTTTCGGGCGGCGAAGGCGAGGACGGGGTCGCGGTTTTCGCCCCTGACGGCACGCTTCTCGGCCGCATTCTCTTGCCCGAACGCTGCGCCAATCTTTGCTTTGGCGGGCAGAAACGCAACCGCCTTTTTATGGCGGCAAGCCAATCGATCTATTCCCTTTACGTCGAGGCGCAAGGGGCGCCGGGCGGCTGAGAGTGGGCGCCGCGCCTGCGCCTTTCGAAGGCCGAGCCGCCCGAAGCCGGCAAAGCCTGCCCGCGTTTTTCGTCCGGTCCAGCGCGTCGAAGATCGGTGGAAACTGAAGGCCGCCGCGAAAAAGCGTCCATGCGCCTGCTCGTGATCCTGCTCTTCGGCGCCCTCACCGCCTTTGGCGCCTTGTCGATCGACATGTACCTGCCGGGCCTGCCGCAGCTTGCCGAAGATTTCGGGGCAAGCGCCGCGGGGGCGCAACTGACCCTCGGCAGCTTTCTTTTGGGTTTCGGCTGCGGCCAGCTTTTCTACGGCCCTCTTTCGGACCGGCTCGGCAGGCGGCGGCCTTTGCTTTTCGGTCTCGGCCTTTTCACCTTTGCGAGCGTCGGCT
>JAJYIC010000383.1 GCA_021790295.1 Pseudomonadota bacterium
CGCCATCCCGACTGGTTCGACGTCGTCGTCGCCACCACTCTTTTTGGCGACATCCTTTCCGATCTCGGGCCTGCGGTCGTCGGCTCGATCGGCATCGCCCCTTCGGGCAACATCAACCCCGAACGGGCGTATCCTTCGATGTTCGAACCGGTGCACGGTTCGGCTCCCGACATCGCCGGGCGCGCCATCGCCAACCCGATCGGCCAGATCTGGTCGGGGGCGATGATGCTCGACCATCTGGGGGAAGGGGAGGCGGCGGCGGCCATCGAAAAGGCGATCGCCGAGGTTCTGGCCGAAGGCGGTACGCGCACCCCCGATCTCGGCGGCAACGCCGGGACGGCCGATCTCGGCGCGGCGATCGCTGCGGCGATCGCCTAAGCGCCTTTTGGAGAGAGGCCGTTTCGAGGCGCGGCGCAAAAAGGCGCGCCGCCGGCGGAGGGAAAGGGTGCGCTCCTCTGGCGATCGCGTTCCCTCCGGGAGGGTGAGGCAAAGGTCTCACCCCTTTCAAAGCACCGGCAAAGGAACGATGAAAAGCGCCCGCAAACCGGCATTGCGAGAGCTTCTCTTCCGCGTCAGCGTCTGGCTCAAAGGTTTGAACGCAGCCGCCGAGATCCTCGCCGGCGCGGCGCTTTTCGCCGTCGGCCGGGGCTCGATCTTGCGCGTCCTTGCCTTTCTCACTGCAGACGAACTCGCCGAGGACCCGCGCGATCTCGTCGCCAACCGCCTTCTTTCCGCCGCCCGCCACCTCTCGCTCAAAGGCGAGCATTTCATGGCGATTTATCTTCTCAGCCACGGCGCGATCAAGCTCGGCCTCGTGGCGGCGCTCCTCAAAGAGAAACTTTGGGCTTATCCTTTGGCCGTCGCCGTCTTTGGCGCGTTTATCGTCTATCAGGTCGCCCGGTTCAGCGTTACCAAGTCGGCGGGGCTTCTTGCCCTCAGCCTTTTCGACGCGGTCGTGATCCTCCTCATCTGGCTCGAATACCGGGCGTTGAAGCGCCGCCGCTCCACCTGATCCCAAGCATCCGCGCCGTCAGAGCGAATAATACATCTCGAACTCGATGGGGTGGGGAGCGCGTTCGAGAGCGTAAACCTCTTCCCATTTCAATTCCGCATAGGCTTCGATCTGGTCCTCGTCGAAAACGTCGCCTTTCAAAAGAAAGCCGTGATCGTCTTCGAGTTCGACGAGCGCCTCGCGCAAGGAGCCGCAGACGACAGGGACATCCTTCAATTCCTCGGCCGGAAGATCGTAGAGGTTTTTGTCGATCGGCTCTCCGGGGTCGATCTTGTTGTCGATGCCGTCGAGCCCTGCCATCAGCATCGCCGCAAAGGCGAGATAAGGGTTTGCGGTGCCGTCGGGAAAACGCAGCTCGACCCTTTTGCCTTTGGGGCTCGCGGTAAAGGGAAGGCGGCAGGCGGCCGAACGGTTGCGCGAAGAGTAGGCAAGCAGAACCGGAGCCCCGAGATCGAGAACCAGGCGTTTGTAACTGTTCGTCGTCGGGTTGGTAAAAGCGTTGAGTGCTTTCGCATGGCGCATGATGCCGCCGATATAATATAGAGCAAGATCGGAAAGGTCAGCATAAAGATTTCCGGCAAAAACAGGACGGTTTCCTTTCCATAAGGACTGGTGGACATTCATGCCGGATCCATTGTCTCCCTGGATCGGCTTCGGCATGAAGGTCGCGGTCTTGCCGTATTGGTGGGCGACGTTGCGCACGACGTATTTGCAGATCTGCATGGCGTCGGCGGCGGCGACGAGGGGCCTTTTTGAAAAGCCGAGTTCGTTCTGGCTCGGAGCCACCTCGTGGTGGTGCTTTTCGACCCTGAGGCCCATATCGGCCATCACCGAAAGCATCTCGGCGCGCAGGTCGGCGAGGCTGTCGATCGGCGGGGCGGGCGAATAGCCGCCTTTTGCCGGCGGGCGATGCCCGGTATTGCCGTCGGGATATTGCCGACCGCTCGCGTAAGGGCCTTCTTCGCTGTCGACCTCGTACATCGCCCCTTCGGTCTTGACCGAGTAACGGACGTCGTCGAACACGAAGAATTCGGCCTTGGGGCCAAAAGAGGCCTTGTCGGCGAACCCCTTTTGCTCGAGGTGACGCTCGGCCCTTTTGGCGATCGAGCGCGGATCGCGGCCGTAAGGCTGGCCGCTTGCCGGCTCCAAGACGTCGCAAACGAGGATGAGAGAGGTTTGCGCGGCAAAAGGATCGAGAGCCGCGGTCTCGAGATCGGGGCGGAGGATCATGTCGCTTTCATTGACCGCCTTCCAGCCGGCGATCGAAGATCCATCGAACATCACCCCTTCTTTCAGCAAGTCGTCATCGACGGTGCTGATGTGTTGCGCCAGATGGTGCCATTTGCCGCGCAAATCCGTAAAGCGGAAGTCCACGAACTTGACGTCGTGTTCCTTCAGCATGTCCAAGACTTTTCGCGTATCGGCCATGGGGTGTCTTCCTATCCTCGTTCCCGTCTCGCAAAAGCGGGCGATCGAGCGCTCTATGGGGCTGAGGGCGGGGCGCCTTTTTGCGCGCCCCGTCCGCTGCGGATGCGCCCCTATCTGCGCGCGACAATCCTACGGAACGGCCTCGCCATGCAAGGCGAGATCGAGGCCTTCGCGCTCGGTTTCGGGATCGACCCTGAGGCCGATCGTCCAATCGACGAGCTTCAAGAGAACGAAGGAAGCAAAGGCGGAATAAAGCGCGGTGACGGCGATGCCGTAAAGCTGGATCAGGACTTGTTGGGGGTGGCCGTCGATGAGGCCGCTTTTGCCGGAGCCTC
>JAJYIC010000384.1 GCA_021790295.1 Pseudomonadota bacterium
TTGACATCGAGGCGTCCGGCCCGAAATACATGTCCAGTTGGGACTCCCAGCGCCGACGGTCTTCAGGATAGAACCGGGAATGGAGCAGCAGGACCTCAGGTACTGGCGAGGCCTCTTTCGCTTTCTTGCGCGTCGCTTTGAGGACGCCGTCCTTCAACTCGGGGCCGATGCCGCCGCGCTCGACCAGGCCCGAAGCCGGAGCAGGGAAAGGGCGCAGTGGCGCCCACGAATGGTCGCGGGGCGGCCTAAAATTGTCACGATGTTCGACTGAAGAACGGTTGATTCCGGCGCTCGCACTCATAGATTGGGAAGAGAGTATCGCGAACGCTGGAACGGGCGAGAGAAGGGGAAATCTCGCCCTAGTGTACTGTGCGGGCGCGCATACAAGATTGGGGGTTCGATGAAGCGAGGCAAGACTTCGCGCGGCCTTGTTGGCGCCGTGCTTCTTCTGATGCTTGCAGGTTGCACCGATTACATCAATCCTTATAATCCCGGACAAAGGGCGGTCGCCGGAGGGCTGGTCGGCGCGAGTTCGGGCGCGGCGCTCGGCGCCGTCGCGGCGGGCGGCACCGGAGCCGCTATCGGCGCTGGGATCGGCGGCGTGCTCGGCGCCGTGACCGGCGCGGCGACGACGCCTTCGCCCCCTCCGCCTGCCCGTTAGGCCTTTCGCGGCCGCCGCGGCGCCCTCTCCTTACGCGAGGCTTGCGCCGCGCCATAAAGCTGCGGCACCCTCGGCCGGCACATCGAGGCTGGAGAGGGGCGATGAGGCTTGGCGTTCACCTCCCGCATATCGGCAAAAAGGCGGGGCCGGAGGCGATCCGGCGCGCGGCGCGGCAGGCCGAGGAGTTGGGTTTTGCCGACGTCTGGGCGAGCGAACACCATCATCGTCCCCAAAGACGCCTCTTATCCGCCTTCGCCCTATTTTCTCGAACCGATCGTGACCCTGACCTGGGCGGCGGCTTTTACGCAAAGGGTGAGGCTCGGGACGAGCGTCCTCGTCCTGCCGATGCGCCACCCTTTGCCTCTCGCCAAAGAACTCGCGAGCCTGCAATGCCTTTCCGAGGGCCGCCTCATCCTCGGCGCCGGGGTAGGTTGGCTCGAAGCCGAGTTTGCCGCTCTCGGCGTGCCTTTCCGCGAGCGCGGGCGGCGCATGGACGAAAGCCTTGCCCTTTTGCGTGCGCTGTGGAGCGAAGACCCGGTCAGCTTCGAAGGGCGCCATATTGCGGCCGAGATCCGCGAGATGCGCATGTTGCCGCAACCCTCTCCGCCGATCCCGATCTGGATCGGGGGCGGCTCGGAAGCGGCGATCCGCAGGGCCCTTGCCCAAGGTGAAGGCTGGCACGGCTCTCGCCTATCTCCCGCGGCGGCAAGGCCCGTCGCGCAAAGGCTCAAGCGGGAGAGCAAAAACCCCGGCTTCGTCGTCTCTCTGCGCGCCAACTGGGAGGGAAAGGACGAAGACGAGCTCAAATCCCGGCTTTTCGCTTATCACGAGGCCGGGATCGATCACCTTCTCATCCAGCCGACAGAGAGGACCATCGACGAATGGCTTTATGCCGTCGAAAGGGTGGCCCGCGCAGGCGAGGGGCTCGGATGAGGCTTTCGATCATCTCTAAGCTTTCCCCTTCGGGGATCGATCTGGAGCGCATCCTCGAAGCCGAAAGGCTCGGTTACGAGGCGGTGTGGTTTGCCGAGGCTTGGGGGAGCGACGCCGTAACCCCCGCCGCCTGGGCGCTGGCGCGCACGACCCGGTTGAAGGCCGGAACCGCGATCATGCAGATGGCGGCGCGCACCCCGGCGGCGGCGGCGATGACCGCGATGACGCTGCAAGCCCTTTCGGCAAACCGCTTCATCCTGGGCATAGGCCCTTCGGGTCCGCAGGTCGTCGAAGGCTGGCACGGCGTCCCTTTCGGCAAACCGCTTTTGCGCAGCCGCGAATATATCGCGATCATCCGCAACATCCTCGAAAGGAAGGCGCCTCTCGAATGGAAAGGCGAGCATTACCGCATCCCTTATGACGGTCCGGGCGCGAGCGGTCAGGGCAAGCCTCTCAAAAGCATCCTTCACGGCGACCCCTCTCTCAAGATCTACACCGCCGCGATGACGAGAAACGGCTTTTCGCTCGCCGGCGAGATCGCCGACGGCACGCTGCCCTTTTTCATGAGCCCCGAAAAGGCCGACATCGTTCTCGAACCCTTGCGCGAAGGGATCGCGCGCGCCGCGGGAAAGAAGAGCCTTGCCGATTTCGATCTCGCCCCATTTGTCCGCGTCAGGATCGGCGAGGATCTCGAGGCGTGCCGCGACGGGTTGCGCGCCGAATTGGCGCTTTACATCGGCGGCATGGGCGCGCGCGGGAAGAATTTCTACAACGCCTTCGCCTGCCGTTTGGGTTATGAAGAGGCGGCGGGGAGAATAGAGGATCTTTATCTTTCGAGGCGCTACGCGGAGGCCGCGGCTGCGGTTCCGGCGGCGCTTATCGACGAGATCTCTCTCGTCGGCCCCAAAGGGCGGGTCAAGGAGCGCCTCGAAGCCTGGAAAGGGCTAGAGCGCGAAGGCCGATTGGGCTCTCTCGTCCTTTCCGGGGCGGACACGGAGGCCTTGCGCTTTCTCGCGGAAGAGGCGTTTTGAAGGCGCGCGTGCGAGGAGGCGCCGGCCTTTTGCTTAGTGTCCGACCAAAAAAGGAGTTAAGTGATTTCAGCGTGTTATGATATCCGCGATGTGTCAGAACGCGCGGGGGGCACAACATGTGGACCGAAATCACTCGACC
>JAJYIC010000385.1 GCA_021790295.1 Pseudomonadota bacterium
AAAACCGGGATCGACAAAAGCTGGCCTTCGGTCGAGCCGAAGATCAGATAGCCGATCTGAGGGTCGGGCTGGCGGAAAAATTCGCCGATGATGCGGGCGACCGCATAGCCCGAAAGGAAATAGCCGGTGAGGATCCCGGGGCGGCGGCGCGCGCCGCGCCTTTCGGCAAAAAAGAGGAAGAGAAAAAGGACGATCCCTTCGAGACAAGCTTCGTAAAGCTGGCTTGGATGGCGCGGCACGGGGCCGCCGTGGGGGAAGATCATCGCCCAGGGGACAGTTGTCGGCCGGCCGTAAAGCTCGCCGTTGATAAAGTTGGCGATGCGCCCGAAAAAAAGGCCGATCGGCACGGCCGGCGCGATGATGTCGGCAAACCCGAAAAACGGGATCTTGCGCAGGCGCGTAAAGAGAATCATGGCGAGCGTCACCCCGATAAACCCGCCGTGAAACGACATCCCGCCATGCCAAAGATAAAGCATCTGCAAGGGGTGATCGTAATAGAATTCGAGATTGTAAAAGAGGATATAGCCGATACGCCCGCCGAGAACGACGCCGAGCGTCGCCCATACGAGGAAATCGTCGACGGCGAGGCGATCGGCGAGACCGGGCGGGCGCGAGGCGAGAGCGAGACAGTAACGCCAGCCGAGAAGAAGCCCGACGATATAAGCGAGCGCGTACCAGCGGATGGCGAAAGGGCCGATCGAAATCGCGACCGGGTTTATCGCGGGGAAAGGGATGAGGAAGAGCGGCATAGGCGCCCTTTCGTTGGAGAGTGAACCGTGCCTGCGACTGCCCGCCGCCCGTGGCGCAATAGGCACCAAGCGGCGAGCCGATAATAGGCGTCTTGGCGCGCCGGCAAAGGAGAGATTGTCTTGGCCCGGTACGCGGCATCGCGTCGCGCGGAGGCGAGAACCGCTCTCCGCCTCGTCGCCAAGGTAAGGGCGGCCTTATGCGAGGCCTTCGCGGTTTGCGGTTTTTTCGCCGCGGGATGCGCAAAAAGGAGGCTTTGAAAAAGGAAACTGCGCCTCCGGGGTCGCCGCAGGCAGAGCGCTTTCTGATCGTGGCGGCCGCGGCAACCCATCCGGGCCTGCGCCGCAAACGCAACGAGGACGCCATCCTCGAAAGGGCCGAGATCGGGCTTTTTGCCGTCGCCGACGGGGTCGGAGGAGGGGAAAGAGGCGAGCACGCGAGCGCCCTTCTCGTCGAGGCCCTGGGGCGCCTGCCGCCGCCCGCCGGCTATGACGGCTTTGCCGCCGATGTGAGGGCGGCAATCGAAAGGGTGAACCGCGCCTTGCGGCAGGAACGGGCGGCCTTCTTTGGCGGCCGTTTGATCGCCAGCACGATCGCCGTGCTTCTCTTCCACGACCCTTTCTTCTGCTGTCTTTGGGCCGGGGACAGCCGGATCTATAGGCTCAAGGGAGGGCGGCTTGAACGGCTGACGCGCGACCATTCCGAGGTCGAAAGGCTTCTCGAAAAGGGCCTGATCACGCTGGAAGAGGTGCGGGGCCATCCGCTCGCCCACATCATCACGCGGGCGGTCGGCGCGGACGAGGTTTTGCGGCTCGACGCCGTCGAAGGGCGGATCGAGAAAGGGGACGCGTTTCTGCTTTGCAGCGACGGTCTGACCCATGTCGTCAGCGAGGAAGCGATCGAAAGCGCACTCCGTCGCTTCGGGCCCTCGGAAGCCGTGCGCGCTCTCATCGATCTGACGCTCGCGAAAGGGGCGCCCGACAATGTCTCGGTCGTTGCGGTCAAGCTCGCCCGCCCTTGTGGCAAAGAAAAGGGGGCTGCCCGAGCCGCGCCCAGCCCTTAACGCGCCGACGAGGCAAGAGCCTCGTCGAGGTCGCGAATCAGGTCTTCTGCGGTCTCGAGCCCGACCGAAAGGCGGATGACGTCGGGTCCGGCGCCTGCGGCCTCGCGCTGTTCATCCGAAAGCTGCCTGTGGGTGGTCGAGGCCGGATGCAGGATGAGGCTTCTCGTATCGCCGAGATTGGCGAGATGGGAGAACAGCCGGACATTCTCGACGAGAGCGATGCCGGCCTCGTACCCGCCCTTGACGCCGAAGGTGAAGACCGCGCCTGCGCCTTTCGGCAAATATTTTTTCGCCAGCGCGTGATACGGGCTCCCTTTGAGGCCGGCGTAGGAGACCCAGGACACCCGCGGGTGGCTTTCGAGAAATAGGGCGAGCTTTTGCGCATTGGCGACGTGACGCTCCATGCGCACGGGAAGGCTTTCGATCCCGGTTATGGTGAGAAAGGCGTTCATCGGCGAAAGCGTCGGGCCGAAATCCCTGAGCCCGACCGCCCGCGCCTTTGTGGTAAAGGCGAAATCGCCGAAATTCTCGTAGAATTTGAGGCCGTGATAGGCGGGTTCGGGATCGGTCAATGAGGGAAAGCCGTGTCCTTGCGCCCAGTCGAAGCGGCCCGATTCGACGAGGGCGCCGCCCAAGGCATGCCCGTGCCCGGAAAGGAACTTGGTCGTCGAGTGGCAGATGAGATCGGCCCCCCAAAGAAAAGGCTGGCAGAGATAAGGGGTGGCAAGGGTGTTGTCGACGATAAGAGGGATCGCGGCTTCATGGGCTATCGCCGCAACCTTTTCGATATCGACGATGATGCCTCCGGGATTGGCAAGGTTTTCGATAAAGATGGCGCGCGTGCGCGCGGTCAAGGCCTTGCGGAAATTCTCGGGGTCGGAGGGATCGACGAAATGGCAGGTCCAGCCGAGCTTTTTGAAGGAAAGCCCGAACTGGGTG
>JAJYIC010000386.1 GCA_021790295.1 Pseudomonadota bacterium
GAGATGCCTCACCCCGAGAGAATCGAGAAGCGCCTTTTGCGCGGCGATGATGTCCTTGAGGGTGATCTCCGGGAAATCGGGCCCGTAAGGCTTGCCGGTTTCGGGGTTGAGGCTTGCCGCATTGGTCGATCCGTAAGAGGAGCCGAGCATGTTCGAGGAAACGACAAAAAGACGGTCGGTATCGATTGCCTTTCCGGGGCCGATAAGGCCGTCCCAGCTTCCCGGCTCGCCGGCGTTGATCGGGTTGCGCCCGGCGGCGTGATGGTTCCCGGTAAAGCCGTGGGTCACGAGGACCGCATTGCGGCCGTCGCCGGCAAGCCGGCCGTAGCATTCGTAAGCGATCCGCGCCTCCGCCAAACGCTTGCCGTGACGGAGAGGAAAATCGCGGATGAGAAAACTGCGCTCCTCGATCGTCCCGAGGCCCTGTGCGGCCGCCTTTTCTTTCCCGGACATCGTCCTCCTCCATCAACGCCGTTCGAATCTGCCACAAGGGCGGAGGCGATCAAAGGGAAGGCGCGAGAGGATCGCCTGTGCTAAGAGAGGATCGGGTTTTCTTGCGAGACGGGCATGCGCTTCGGCCCTTTTTTGGCGATCCCGCTTTTGCTTTCCGCTTGCGCGGGTCCGCCGCCGCGTTCGGCGCCGGCTGAGAGCATCCGCGCGAACATTTTGAAACACGGGGTCGCCGACCGCATCGTCTTGCGCGCCGAGAACCGCCTGCCTCTGAGGGCGGCCGAACTTATCGCCCCGGACGGCAAAATCACAAAGGCGCGCGCGATCGTCGTCTCTCCTGCCACCGAACTTGGCGAAAACAGGCTTCTCGGCGGCAGCCTTTTGTCCACCGGCAGCTTTGGCGTCGCCGCCGTACCGGCGAGCCCCGCCGCCCTCGGGGGCGGGGTGGAGGGCCGCTCGGAGCTCTTTTTGATGCGCTCGACGGCCTCGATCACGATCCCGGACCGGGTGGCCTATCGGCGCCAGTGGCGGCACTACCGGGTCCGGCTGATTTTCGGCGATCCGCCCGCGCTCGAGAAGCGCGAGATCAAAGCGCCGCCGCCTCTTCCGGGGTGACCCTCACAACCGGGAATTGCTTTCCGCCGCAGAGGCGATCTTGAAAAGATAGGCGCAGACCGCAAGCGCCGCCCACCAGGAATCGGTGGCGAGATCGAAATCGGCGAGAGAGATCGTCATCGCCGCGGCAAAAGAGGCGTAAGCGAAAGGGCGCAACGAAAGCGATAACCCGCGCGCCCTTTTGAGCGCGAGAAGGGTGCAGACGAGCGCGAGAAAGGCGCCGAAGACCCCGGTCTCGACCCAGATCTGCAACCACTGGTCATGCGGGTAGAAACCCGGCGCATGGCTCCAACCCGCGCTTTCGAGTTCGCGACGGGAAATCGGCAGGAAAGCCGCGCTCCAAAAGCCCCAACCGAGAAAAGGGCGTTGGAAGACCCGCGCCGTCATGTAATTCCAGATCTCGAGACGCACGACTCCCGAGTGCTTCACATAAGGCGCCAAAAGATCGCGATAGCTCGAAACGAGGCGCAAAAGAAAAGGCGCAAAGGCGGCAAAAAGCGCCGAGCCGCCGGCGAGAACGGCTCCCGTCACCCTGGGCGCGGCGGCCGCGGCGGCAAAGGCGGCAAGGGCGGCAAGGGCCGCGAGCTTCGCCGTCAGGCTCAAGGTGATCAGAAGCGCGGCCAGAAGCGCAAAAAGCAAAGGCAGAAGGGTGCGCCAGGCGCGCTCGCGCCAGAGCAAGCCCGCGACCGGCCAGGCGAAAAGGACCGCGTAAGCGACGCCGCGGTTGTATTTGGCCGCGGCGTTTGGCGCATCTCCGGAGAGAAAACCTTCGATCGGAAATCCCGCACTCCAGTCGAAAGCGAGGATGAGGGCCGCCGCGACATAAGCGAGCGCCATCGCCCGCATGACTCGTCGACCGGTCTTTTGCGGCAGCGCGGGTTGCCCGAGAAAAATGAGGGCGCCCGCAAAGATGCCGGTGATCTGGAAGGCTCCGGCGAGGCTGCGGGCGGGAACGATCGACCAGGCCGCGCTCGCCAATGAGAGAAAAGCGAAAAGAAGGGCGAGAGCGAGAAAGGATCGATCGAGCCGCGGCGCCCGTCTTTCGATGAGGGCGCGATAAAGGAATTGCGCCGCCGCCAGGGAAAAGACGAGAGGCGCCAAGGCGGGAGCCGCGAGGACCCCGACAAGCGGGAGAAGCGCGAGGAGGAGCGCAGGCAGTTCCTTTTCGAGAATGCGGGCAGGAATGTGGGAGTGCATCGATTACGCTAAACTATTGACTTCTAGTGTCGTTCTGGTTTCGAAGTTCGCCTGGAGCTCGATCCCCGGCGATCTTGCGAACATCACAACCACGACACTAACCCACGCCTCCCGGCGTGAGGCGCAGAGCTTTCGCGGCAAAAAACGGCGCGCTCGCCCCAAAATGGCGCCTCAACGCGGGGACGGAAAGGATTTTCCACGGCTCCGACCCCAACGCGTAGGGGCCGCAAAGGGCGACGCCTTTGCCGTTCTCCCTCTTTCAGAGGTTCTCGGTGTTGGCAACGCGCGGTGTGCCGATGATGGCCAGAACCTCGCGGCGCGACAAAGGGTCGTCGCGGAAGGCGCCGAGCATGTGGCTTGTCACCATGACCACCCCCGGTTTGTGAACCCCGCGCGTGGTCATGCACTGGTGCGCCGCCTCGATCACCACGGCCACCCCTTTGGGGTGGAGGACCTCGTCGATGGTGCTGGCGATCTGAGATCG
>JAJYIC010000387.1 GCA_021790295.1 Pseudomonadota bacterium
CGGCGATCGCTGCCTCGTCCTCGGGCATTACGCGCATGACGGAGTTCTTCTCGAAGAAAAGGCGTGCCGCTCCGTTTTGCGCCATACCGCATCTTTGTGGGGCTATGCCGTGAGGCTTCTCGAAATCGACGCCGCGACCGACAAGACTATCAAAACCTACGAGGTCGCCTCGCCCGGCTAAAACCTGCCGAGGCCGACGCCATGATCGTACTCGGGATCGAGACAAGCTGCGACGAGACTGCGGCCGCCATCGTCGCGGACGAAGGCTCCCGCGGCCGCATCCTCTCGAACCTCGTCTTGGCCCAGCTCGACCTTCACCGCCCTTATGGCGGCGTCGTCCCCGAGATCGCCGCCCGTGCGCATTTGGGAGGGCTCGATCGCCTGATCGCGCAAGCGCTTAGGGAGGCGCGGCTTTCGCTTGCCGAGATCGACGCGGTTGCCGCCGCCGCCGGGCCCGGCCTCATCGGCGGCCTCGTCGTCGGCACGACGATGGGAAAAGCGCTCGCCTGGGCGGCGGGGAAGGCCTTTCTCGCGGTCAACCATCTCGAAGCCCACGCGCTTTCCGTTCGGCTTTGCGCCGCTCTCGACTTTCCCTATCTTCTTCTTCTCGTCTCGGGCGGGCATTCGCAGCTTCTCATTTGCGCCGGGGTCGGGCGCTATACGAGGCTCGGCACCACCCTCGACGACGCCGCCGGAGAGGCCTTCGACAAGACCGCAAAGCTTCTCGGCCTCGGCTACCCCGGAGGACCGGCGATCGAACGGGCGGCGCGCGGCGGCGACCCGCGCCGCTTTCCTTTGCCGCGGCCGATGCGCGGGCGCCCCTGTTGCGACTTCTCCTTTTCCGGTCTCAAAACCGCGGTGCGCGAGGTCGTCGGCAAGGTGGGGCCTTTCGGGGCGCGCGAAGAGGCCGATCTCGCCGCGTCGATCGAACTTGCGATTTGCGAAACCCTCGCCGAACGGACCGAGCGGGCGATACGCCTCTTTCGCCGGCGCCATCCCGAAGGGCGCGCTCTCGTCGCTTGCGGCGGAGTGGCGGCAAACGGGTCCCTGCGCTTGCGCCTTTCGGCTTTGGCGCTCCACTCCGGGCTCGAATTCCTTGCGCCCGCGCCTGACCTCTGCACCGACAACGCGGCGATGATCGCCTGGGCGGGTCTCGAACGGCTTCGCCTCGGGTTTGTGGACGCTCTCGACATTGCGCCGCGGCCGCGCTGGCCGCTCGACGAAGGCTTGCCGGAGCGCCGGCACGAGGTCGAAGCGTGATGCGCCGGCTTGCGATCATCGGCGGCGGCGCCTGGGGAACGGCGCTGGCGCTCCTCGCGCGCCGCGCCGGCGCTCGTCCGACCCTCTGGGCGCGCGATCCGGAGGTCGTCGCCGCCATCAACGAGCGTCACGAAAACCCGCTTTTCCTGCCGGGCATTGCACTCGATCCCGCGATCGCCGCGTGCTCGAGCCTCGCCTGCGCGCTCGAAGGCGCCGAAGCGCTTCTCCTCGTCGTCCCTTCGCAGTTCCTGCGCGCCATACTCCTCCTGCTCGCGCCCCAAATCCCGCCCGGCCTGCCGCTCCTTCTGTGCAGCAAAGGGATCGAGATCGCTTCGCAAAAGACGATGTCGGAACTGGCGGGCGAGCTTTTGCCGGGCTCTCCCCTTGCCGTCCTTTCGGGGCCGAGCTTTGCCTTCGAGGTGGCCCGCGATCTGCCGACCGCGGTCACGATCGCAAGCGTTGACCCCTCTCTCGCCCGCGCCTTTATCGCCGCGCTCGGCAATCCCCGCTTTCGCCCGTATCTTTCGACCGATCCGATCGGCGCCGAGATCGGCGGAGCGGTCAAGAATGTGCTCGCCATCGCTTGCGGGATCGTCCTCGGTTGCGGGCTCGGGGAAAACGCGCGCGCCGCGGTCATCACCCGGGGGCTTGCCGAGGTGATGCGCCTCGGACTCGCCAAAGGCGGCCGCGCCGAGACGATGAGCGGTCTTTCGGGGCTTGGCGATCTCGTCCTCACCTGTTCGGGCGCAGGGTCGCGAAATTTCGCTTTGGGTCAGGCCCTCGGCAGAGGGACAAGCCTCGAAAGCCTTCTCGAAGGGCGGCGCACGGTGGTCGAAGGGGTGGCGACGGCGCGGGCGGTCGTCGAACTCGCGCGGCGCCTCGAAGTCGAGATGCCGATCAGCGCAGCGGTCGAAGCGGTTCTTTACCGCGGCGCGGCAATCGACGCGATGACCCGGGAACTCTTGAACCGGCCTTATAGGAGCGAGTGAGAGGAGTGGCGGGCGGGGCGGCCCGAAAGGGCTTTCTCGCAGGGGCGAATGCCCCTATCATTCTAAAGGAGCCCACCCGGTCGGAGCGAGATGAGCGACAACGGAAAACGCGGCGAAGAGGGGCCGAATACGGGGGTGGTGGTCAAAGCGAAGCCCAAGACCAAGAAGCCCTCTATGTATAAGGTCCTGATGTTGAACGACGATTACACGCCGATGGAATTCGTCGTTCACATCCTCGAAAGATTTTTTAGCAAAAGCCGCCAGGAGGCGACGCGAATCATGTTGCATGTGCATCGCCGCGGGGTTGGCGTTTGCGGTGTTTATACCTATGAGGTGGCGGAGACCAAGGTGACGCAGGTCATGGATTTTGCCCGCCAGAACCAGCACCCTTTGCAATGCACCTTGGAAAAGGACTGACGGCCGAACACTGACGAGGAAGCGGAAGAGGGAAGGGTAGGCGGGCGTGCTCTCACGCAATCTCGAAAA
>JAJYIC010000027.1 GCA_021790295.1 Pseudomonadota bacterium
AGACGGCGCAAAAGCGGTTTGATCGTCTCGGCGCCGAGAAACATCGTCTCTTCGCCCCCGCGCGCATGGAGAAGCCTGGCCGTAAATACGTGGCCGCGTTCGCGATCGGCGCAAAGCTGGATTTCATCGACCGCGAGAAAATCGACCGCACGCTCGAGAGGCATCGATTCGACCGTGCAGACGAAATAGGACGGGTTCGGCGGCAGGATCTTTTCTTCGCCGGTGACAAGGGCCACCGAACGCGCCCCGCGCAAACGCGCGACCCGGTCGTAATTCTCGCGCGCGAGAAGGCGCAGGGGAAAACCGATCATCCCGCTTCTGTGGCCGAGCATGCGCTCGATCGCGAGATGGGTCTTGCCCGTATTGGTCGGGCCAAGGACTGCGAGAAGCCGCGGAGGGGGGCGGAACATGAGAGAAGAGCATTCTCTCGCCGCGAAGGGAGGGCAAGAGGAAAGAGAAAAGGCGCTCTGTCTGGCTGCGCGCCAAGCGGGCAGGGGGGCGTTAACCGATTTTTCGCCCCTTCTCATTTATGGATGATGCGGGCGCCTGGAGGCGTCCCTGTCGGATTTCGCGCATGGGGCAGAGATTGCTCGAAACGAGCGCCTTCCACCCGCCGCTGAAGAGAAGAGAGGCCGAGAAGCCAAACGCACCTTACCCGCGCGCGGGCGAGAGGGCGGCCCTGAGCGCGAGGAGAAAGAGGCGCGAAGCGCTGGGGCAGGGTCTTAGGCCCCGGAGAGGAGAAAGCGCTCGTTGCGGCCACGGGCGAACGCTCTTCTGGCGTGCCGCCCGGCAGGGGTAGAGGGCCGTGGGCGCTTATCCTTCGCAACCGCCTTTGCCGCACTCCATCTCCTCTGCGGCCGAGGCGGCCTTTGCCTCGAGGGTTTTCGCCGAAGGGGAGGTGGGAGCGAGCGAGCCCGAGCGCCGCATCGGCCGGGTCATCGCCGTCTCCGCTTCGCAAATCGCGGTCCTTCTCGACCAGCCGGTCTGCGGCCTGAACGGGATCGGGGCGCTCGAGATCGGCGCGCTTCTCAAGGTCTATACCCGCGTCTCGACGGCCTATGGAATGGTGACGGGGCTGCGGCTGCCGCTCCCCGGTCTTGAACCTTCCGACCAGGACCTGAAGATCGCCGAACTCGAGCTTGCGGGCGAGATCATGTTCGAAAGCGAACGCGCCCAGGGCTTGTTCGAGCGCGGGGTTTCCGCCTATCCGGCGCTCGACGAAGCGGTCTATCTCGCCGGGCCCGCCGATCTTGCGCTCGTTTATGCGCGTCCCAACGCCGCGACGGCGGCGATAGGCACCATCTACCAGGACATCGCGGTCCCCGCCTACATCCTCACCGACGAGCTTTTCGGCAAGCATTTCAGCATCGTCGGCACCACCGGCTCGGGCAAGTCCTGCGTTGTCGTCGCGATCCTGCGCGCGGTCATCGCGGCCAATCCCCATGCCCATGTGATGCTGCTCGACCCGCACGGAGAATACGCGAGCGCCATCGGCGATATGGCTGCGGTGCTCAGCCCCCTGGCCGGGCTTTATCTGCCGTACTGGCTTTTCAATTTCGAAGAGATCGTGGAGATCGTCATCGGCCCCGACGCCCACCCCGAGCAAGCGAAGATCCTCGGCGAGGCGATCCTTTCGGCAAAGCAATCCTTTTTTGCCAAATCCGGGCTCGACGCTCACGGCACCGTCGATACTCCGGCTCCTTATCCGATGTCGGATGTCCTGCGCTTTCTCGACGCAGCGATGGGAAGCCTCAACCGGCCGGAGAACGTCGCGGTCTATCAAAGCCTGCGCAACCGCATTGTCGCGCTGCAGACCGATCCCCGTTACGATTTTGTGTTCGGGGGACGTTTCCGCCTTCGCGACGAGCTTCCGGATATTCTTTCGCGGCTTTTCCGCATACCGGTGCAGAACAAGCCGATCACGATCCTCGACGTCTCGGGGATCCCTTCGGAAGTGTTGAACGTCGTCGTCTCGGTTCTCTGCCGTCTCGCATTCGATTTCGCCTTGTGGAGCGAAAGCCCGATCCCGATCACGATCGTGTGCGAAGAGGCCCATCGTTATGCGCCGCGCGATCGCGGCCTCGGTTTCGAGCCGGCCAAACGCGCGCTCTCGCGGATCGCCAAGGAAGGCCGCAAATATGGGGTTTCCCTTTGCGTCGTCACGCAAAGGCCTTCCGATCTCGCCCCCGGCCTGCTTTCCGAATGCAACACCCTTTTCGCTTTGCGCATGACCAATCAGGACGACCAGGACATCGTCCGCGGCGCGGTTCCCGAAGCCTCCCACGGGCTGATGAATTTTCTCCCGGCGCTGCGCAACGGCGAGGCGATCGTCGTCGGCGAAGGGGTATCGCTGCCGATGCGCATTGCCCTTGCCTATCTGCCCGAAGCCCGCCGGCCGAAAAGCGCGACGGCTTCCTTTTCCAAGGCTTGGCGCCGGGATCCCGACGCGAGCGCAGTGGCGCGCACCGTCGAACGCTGGCGCCGCGGCATCCGCGACGCTCCTTAAGAGGCGCCAAAGCCCTTGCGGCTTTGGCCTCTTCGCCACATATCTGCCCCCGTTCAGAAGGCCGGCTCCTCGGCTTCGACGGCGGGGTCATGACCCAGGAAACCATGAACTTCCAGGCGGAGGTCAGCCGCCTTCTCGATATCGTCGCGCATTCTCTTTACAGCCAGAAAGAGATTTTCCTGCGCGAACTCGTTTCGAACGCTTCGGATGCCTGCGATCGGCTGCGCTATGCGGCGCTTCTCGATCCCGCTCTCGGCGAAAGCGCGGGGCCTTTCAAGATCCTTCTTATCCCCGACCGGAAGGCGAAGACGCTGGTCGTTGCCGATAACGGCATCGGCATGAACCGGCAGGAGCTGATCGACAATCTCGGCACCATCGCCCGTTCCGGAACGGCCGCCTTCTTGCAGCAACTTTCGGGCGACAGCCGCAAGGATATGAACCTGATCGGCCAATTCGGGGTCGGCTTCTATTCCGCCTTTATGGTCGCCGAAAGGGTCGAGGTCGAAACCCGCAAGGCCGGGGAAAGCCAAGGCTGGCGCTGGATTTCCGACGGCAAAGGGGCGTTTGCGGTCGAACCCGCCGAAGACATCGAGCACGGCGCCAAAATCATCCTCCACCTTCGCGCCGAAGACGAGGAATTCCTCGAAGCCGCGCGTCTCAAGCGGATCGTCAAAGCCTATTCCGACCACATCGGTTTGCCGATCGTCCTTGTCGAAGCGGGCAAGGAGGAGACGATCAACACCGCCTCGGCTTTGTGGACCCGCCCCAAAAGCGAGATCACCGCCCTGCAGTACAAGGAATTCTACCATCACGTCGCGCACAGTTTCGACGATCCCTGGCTGACGCTCCACGCCAAGGTCGAGGGCATCCTCGAATACGCCTATCTTCTCTTTGTGCCCGGAACAAAACCGTTCGATCTTTTCGACCCGGAACGAAAGAGTCGGGTCAAGCTTTATGTGCGCAGGGTTTTCATCACCGATGAGGGGACCGAACTCTTGCCCTCTTATTTGCGCTTTCTGCGCGGGATCGTCGACAGCGAGGACTTGCCTCTCAACATCAGCCGCGAGATGCAGCAGAGAAACCCTTTGACGGCGAAGATACGCCAGCAGTTAACGCGCCGGGTTCTGAGTGAGATTTCAAAAAAGGCAGGGGATGATCCGGAAGAATATGCCAAATGCTGGGAAAATTTCGGTGCGGTCCTCAAAGAAGGTCTTTACGAGGACAGCGAGAACAAAGAAACACTCCTCCCTTTGCTTCGTTTCCGTTCGACGGAACGAGATGGTCTGATTTCTCTTGACGATTATGTCTCTCAGATGAAAGAGGGGCAGAACGCCCTCTATACCATCAGCGGCGACAGCCTCGATCTGACGAGGAAAAGCCCGCAGCTCGAAGGCTTCCGCGCCCGCGGCGTCGAGGTTCTGCTGATGACCGACGCGATCGACGAATTCTGGATGCCGGCGGTCGCAAGCTACAAGGATAAGCCTTTCCGCTCTGCGACGCGCGGCGGCGCCGACCTCGACAAGATCGCTCCTCTTCCAGAGGCGAGCGGGGCAAAACCGGCGCCGCCGCAAAAGCTGCAAAGCCTGATCGCGATCTTCAAGCTCGCCCTTGGCGAGGCCGTCAAGGATGTCCGTGCCTCACAGCGCCTGACCGACAGCCCGGTCTGCCTGGTCGCCGAAGAGGGCGACATCGACATTCATTTCGAAAGGATTCTCAAAGAGCACCGCCAGCTCGAAAGCGGTGCAAAGCGCATCCTCGAGATCAATCCGCGGCACCCTTTGATCGAACGCCTTGCGGTCCTCGTCGGCGAAAGCGGCGCTTCCGATCGGCTCGGCGAATTCGCCTGGCTTTTTCTCGACCAGGCCCGCATCGTCGAAGGCGAGCCTTTGCCCGATGCGGCCGCTTTTGTTCGCCGTCTTGCTCATCTGCTCGAAGAGGGCCTGGGCGAAGTGCCAACGAGAGCGTGAAGGCTGCATATCAGCTTTGCCCTCGCAGCGGGCAGGGGCTTTCCCCATATCATCTTCGGCGTCTTTCCCCTGGCGCCCAACCCCTTCGAGCAGAAATGGAGGCGCTCCCAAGAAAGCGGCCCCAGAAAGAGACCACGCGAGAGGAAAGATGACCTGCCGAAAACTTGGGGGTATAAGGCGCTGCCGCGGCGGCCTGAAGGCGGATTTGCCGCGGGCCGAGAGGGGCGAGGGACGAAGGGCGCAGTCGGGCAGACGGTTGCGGGCGCGTTCCGGTTTTTGTGCCAAGGGCCGAAGGGAGCCTAGCGCCGGCGGGCGGGAGAGGTCTGTTGCAACCCACTGATATCCGAAATCCCGATTATTTTCACAAGGTCGTCGACTGCCAGTGGGCGTGTCCCTCGCATACCCCGGTGCCGGAATACATCCGTCTTATCGCCGCCCGCCGCTATACCGACGCCTATATGGTCAACTGGGTTTCAAACGTCTTCCCGGGGATCCTGGGGCGCACCTGCGACCGGCCTTGCGAACCCGCCTGCCGGCGCGGGCGGGTCGAAAGCGAGCCGGTGGCGATCTGCCGCCTGAAACGCGTCGCGGCCGACAACAAAGGCGACATCCGTCCTTTTCTGCCGCAAATCCCGCGCCAAAAGAACGGCAAAAGGGTGGCGCTTATCGGCGCTGGGCCGGCCTCTCTCACCGTCGCACGCGATCTCCTCCCGCTCGGTTACGAGTGCGTCCTTTTCGACGGCGAAAAGCGGGCGGGCGGCATGATCTGGACGCAGATCCCGCGCTTTCGCCTGCCCGAAGAGGTGATCGACGAAGAGGTCGGGCTCATTCTCGAGATGGGGGTTGAGACCCGCTTCGGCCACTATGTATCGAGCCTCAAGGGCCTTCTGGCGGAAGGGTGGGACGCCGTTTTTGTCGGTTCGGGGGCGCCGCGCGGGCGCGATCTCGACATTCCCGGAAGGCGCGAGGCGGCGTCCAATATTCACATCGGCATCGACTGGCTGGCGAGCGTCGCCTTTGGCCACACCACCCACATCGGCCAGCGCGTCGTGGTTTTGGGCGGCGGCAACACGGCGATGGATTGCTGCCGTTCCTCGCGCCGTCTCGGCGGCGAGGAAGTGAGCGTCGTCGTGCGCAGCGGCTTCGAGGAGATGAAGGCCTCCGCCTGGGAAAAGGAGGATGCGATCCGCGAGGGGATTCCGATCCTCAACTATCTCGTACCGAAGGCGTTTACGCATGAGGGCGGGCGGCTCGACGGCGTCCTTTTCGAAAAGGTGAAAGCGGTATACGACGCCGGCGGCCGGCGCAGCCTCGTGCCGACGGGAGAGCCCGACATTCACATCGCCTGCGACGACGCGCTCGTCGCCGTCGGCCAGGAAAACGCCTTTCCCTGGATCGAACGCGACATCGGCATCGAGTTCGACCGCTCCGGGATGCCAAGGGTCGACCCGAAGACGATGGGTTCCAGTCTTGCGAACGTGTTTTTCGGGGGCGATGCCGCATTCGGCCCGAAAAACATCATCTGGGCCGTCGCTCACGGGCACGAGGCGGCGGTGTCGATCGACAAGCTTTGCCACGGCGAGGATGTGAACGAGAGGCCGGCGCCTCAGACTTCGCTCATCAGCCAGAAGATGGGCATCCACGAATGGAGCTACGACAACGCCATCACCACCGACAATCGTTACCGCGTCCCCCATCACGACAATAGGGTGGCGCTCGCCGACATCAAGGTCGAGGTCGAACTCGGTTACGATGAAGGGCTCGGTTATCTGGAGGCGGAGCGCTGTCTCAACTGCGATGTAGAGACGGTGTTCACCGGGCCGCTCTGCATCGAATGCGACGCCTGCGTCGACATCTGCCCGATGGATTGCATCACCTTCACCGATGACGGCAGCGAAGCAGAGCTGCGCGGGCGTCTCAATGCCCCGGCTCTCAATCGCACCCAGGATCTTTACATCGGCGGTTCGCTAAAGACTGGCCGCATCATGGTCAAAGACGAAGACCTTTGTCTGCATTGCGGCCTTTGCGCCGAACGCTGCCCCACCGGAGCCTGGGACATGCGCAAGTTCCTTCTCAATATGACCGAGGCCGGGCCCTCATGCCGAAGCCGATAGAAGCCGTCAACGATTTCGTCGTCAAATTCGCCAACGTCAATGGCTCGGGTTCGGCGAGCGCCAATGCGCTGTTCGCGAAATCGATCCTGCGCATGGGCATCCCCGCAAGCTCGCGCAACATCTTCCCTTCGAACATTCAGGGCCTGCCCACCTGGTTCGAGGTGCGAGTCAGCGAAAAGGGGCATCTCGGCCGGCGCGGAGGCGCCGATCTGATGGTGGCGATGAACCCGCAGACCTGGGAACAGGACATTGCGGAGATCGAGCCCGGAGGTTATCTTTTTTACGACGCGACAAAGCCTTTGCCGGCGTCCAGTTTTCGCGACGACATCTTTGTCATCGGCGCTCCTCTGACGGCGATCTGCAATCGCGAATACGAGGATCAGCGCCAGCGCCAGCTATTCAAGAACATCCTTTATCTCGGTGCGCTTTCCGCTCTTCTCGATATGGACGTGGCCGAGATCGAAAAGCTCGTCGGCGAACAGTTTCGCGGCAAGGACGCCCTCATCCAACCCAATTTGCGGGCCCTCAATCTGGGGCGCGATTGGGCTCTCGGCGAAAGGGAATGCCCGATAGGCCTCAGATTGCGGCGGACCGACAAGGTCGGCGATCGCATCTTTATCACCGGCAACAGCGCCGCCGCCTTGGGCTGCGTCTACGGCGGTGCGAGCGTCGCCGCCTGGTATCCGATCACCCCCTCCTCGTCCTTTGCCGAAGCCTTTGCCGGACACTGCCGCCGCTATCGCATCGACCCGGCAACCAAAAAGCATCGTTATGCGATCGTCCAGGCGGAGGACGAATTGGCGGCGATCGGCATGGTCATCGGCGCCGCCTGGAACGGAGCGCGCGCCTTTACCGCAACCTCGGGCCCCGGCGTCTCGCTGATGCAGGAGTTTCTGGGGCTTGCCTATTTTGCCGAAGTTCCGGCGGTGATCTTCGACGTCGAGCGCGGCAGCCCTTCGACCGGGATGCCGACGCGAACCCAGCAGGCCGACATTCTCTCTTGCGCCCATGCTTCCCACGGCGACACCAAGCATGTGCTCCTTTTCCCTAAGGATCCGAACGAGGCCTTTCTCTTCGCCGCCGACGCGCTCGACCTTGCAGATCGCCTGCAGACTCCGATTTTCGTCATGCTCGATCTCGACATCGGCATGAACGAGTGGCTCATTGCGCCGCTTGCCTTTGAGGAGGGTCGGCGGTACGACCGCGGCAAGCTGCTCACCTTCGAGGATCTCGAAAAGGGGGTCGAATTCGGCCGTTATCTCGATGTCGACGGCGACGGCATCCCCTACCGAACCTATCCCGGCACCCATCCGACGCGCGGCGCCTATTTCACCCGCGGAACGACGAAGGACCGTTATGGGCGCTATACCGAGGAAGGGCCGGCTTATGTCGACAACATGGAGCGCCTTTTGCGCAAGTTCGAAACCGCAAAAGGCTTGGTCCCCCGCCCCGTCATAAAAGCGGCGCGGCAGCCGACGGCTGTTGGCGCGCTTTATTACGGTTCGACGGCTGCGGCCATGGAGGAAGCTCTCGAGTCGCTCGAAGAGCGCGGCATCCATCCCGACACCTTGAGGGTGCGCGCCTTTCCCTTCCATGACGATGTGCTCGCGTTTATCGCCGCGCATGAGCGGGTCTTTGTCGTCGAGCAGAATCGCGACGCCCAATTGCGCTCTCTCCTCGTCGTCGAAGGCGAGATCGATCCGAAAAAGCTCCTCCCCATCCTCCATTATGACGGGACGCCGATCACCGCGCGGTTTATCGAAACGGCGATCGCCGAAAGCCTTTCCCGTCTTGCCGCGGGAGAGCAGAGTGAACGGCCCTCGCTCGCTTCGCCCGACAAGGGCGAGCGCGGCTTTCCGCGCGCGCTTCCCCCTTTGCGCAAGGCCTTGCCCTAGGCTTTAAGGACCGCCATGACCTATATCGCCAAGCCCCTTTTCCATCATCCGAAGCTGCCGCAGAACGCGCTCGGTTTTACCCATCGCGATTACGAAGGGGCGATCTCGACCTTGTGCGCCGGTTGCGGCCACGATTCGATCAGTGCGGCGATCATCCAGGCCTGTTTCGAACTTTCTCTGCCGCCGCACCGTATCGCCAAGCTTTCGGGGATCGGCTGCTCGTCGAAAACGCCCGCCTATTTTCTCGGCAATTCGCACGGCTTCAACAGCGTCCACGGGCGCATGCCGAGCGTGTTGACGGGCGCCAATCTCGCCAATCGCGACCTGATCTATCTCGGCGTCTCGGGCGACGGCGATTCGGCTTCGATCGGGCTTGGGCAATTTGCCCATTGCATCCGGCGCGGCGTCAACATGGTCTATATCGTCGAAAACAACGGCGTCTACGGCCTTACCAAAGGGCAGTTTTCGGCCACCGCCGATCGCGGCTCGAAATCCAAGCGCGGTGCGGTCAACATGGATAGCCCGATCGATCTCGTCGCGCTCGCGCTCGAATTCGGGGCAAGCTTTGTGGCGCGGGGTTTCTCCGGCGACAAGGCGCAGCTCGTGCCTCTCATCAAGGCGGCGTTTTTGCACAAAGGCGCGGCGTTCCTCGACGTCGTCTCGCCTTGCGTCGCTTTCAACAACCATCCCGGCTCGACCAAAAGCTTCGACTATGTCCGCGCCCATAACGAGGCCGTCAACCGCCTCGATTTCATGGTCGGGCGCGAAGAGATCACCGCCGATTACGCGCCGGGCACGGTGGAGACGGTCGTCCAGCACGACGGCTCGGTCTTGCGTCTGCGCAAGCTTTCCGCCGATTACGATCCTCACGACCGCATCGCGTCATTCGATTATCTGCAAAAACAAAGGGCCGCGGGCGAGATCGTCACCGGGCTTCTCTTTGTCGATCCCGATGCCGGCGATCTCCACGATTTTCTCGACACGGTCGAAGAGCCTTTGAATGCCCTCGGGGAAGAAGAGCTTTGCCCGGGAAAGGAAATTCTCGCCAGCTTCAACGCCGCGCACCGCTAGCGGCGGGCGGGCGCGGCTGCGCCCTTCGCTCGGGGCCTCTGCGAAGGGCCGTTGAGGGGGACCCTCGAGGCGGCTAAAACTCCGTTTTATGGCAGAAGAGGGATGCGCCTTCGCGCCGAAAAGCCTTGAGGAGTGGCTGGCCGAGGCAAAGCGGTGCGAGCGTGAGGGCGAGCTTTTCCGCGCTTACGATCTCGCCATGCAGGGATTGGCCCGGCATCCCCAATCGCTCGAATTGAAGCATCTGGCGGTCGTGGTCCTGGCTTCGACCGGGGCTTTGGAAGAGGCCGCCCGCAAATTTTCTGCTTTCGGGCTCGATCGGGCGGCGGCGGGCGCGCCAAGCCAGAGGCTGCGGATGGATATCGAGAGCCTCAAAGCGCGCCTTTTGAAAGATGGCGCGCTCCGTTGCCGGGGGGAAGAGCGGCGGCGGGCTCTCGCCTCCGCGGCTCGGCTTTACGAGGGGGTCTTTGCCGCCGAAAGCGCGGCGGGAAACCCCGAAAGCCATTATCCGGGGGTCAATGCCGCAAGCCTTTATCTCCTCGCCGCAGAGCCCGAGAAGGCCGCCCCTCTCGCTGCCCTCTTGCGCGAAAACCTGGCCTCCTTGCCGCCCGAAAGGTGCGGTTATTGGGAGCGTGCCAGCGAAATCGAGGCGCTCATCGTTCTCGGCCGAGCGCAGGAGGCGCGCGAGAAGGCCCGCGCCTTGCGCCGCCTTCTCGCCCTACCCTCAGCGGTCGATTACAGGGCTTGGTCGAGCACGATCCGGCAATTGCGCCTCCTCGTCGCGGCGAAAGGGCTGGGCGCCGAATGCCTTGCCGAACTCGCGCCGCCCCGCGTCGTCCACTTTCTCGGCCACATCATCGCCCCTCCCGGAAAGCGCGGCCGTTTCCCGGCGCGAGAGGAGGCACGCGTCGCCGCCGCGATCGAAACGCGGATCGCCGGCGCCGGGATAGGCTTTGGCTACGGCTCTCTCGCGGCGGGGGCGGACATCCTTTTTGCCGAGGCGCTTTTGCGCCATGGCGCCAGCCTCAACATCGTCCTCCCGTTCGACCGCAGGGAATTCGTCGAGGTTTCGGTGAGGCCCTCGGGCGCGCGCTGGGTCGAACGCTTCGAAGCCTGCATCGCCGCAGCCGAAAGAGAGGGAAGCCTGCGCTTTGCTACCGAGGATCGCTATCTCGGCGACGAGGCTCTTTTCGGCTATTGCAGCCAACTCGCCATGGGTCTTGCGATCCTGCGCAGCCAGCATCTTTCGAGCGAAGTCGAACAGATCGCGGTGTGGGACGGCGCGCCTTCAGAAGGACCGGCCGGAACCGGAGCCGATGTGGCGATCTGGAAGCGAAGCGGCCGGCCGCAATGGGTGATCCCTTGCGGCGAGGGAAAGACGCCGCCGCGGCCCACCCCTAAGCCCGAACGCGCGACCGGACGGCGCACCCGGGCGATGCTTTTCGGCGATATCAAAGGCTACAGCCGATTGAGCGATGTCGAGCTGCCCCGTTTTGTCGATGCCGTTCTCGCCGCTTTTGCCAAGGTCATCGATGGTTACGGCGCCGGGGTTCTGGCCGCGGAGACCTGGGGCGACGGCATCTATCTCGTCTTCGACGACGCCGGAGAAGCGGCCGGTTGCGCGCTCGATCTGCAACAGGCGATGGCGTCCATCGATCTTGAGGCTGCGGGCCTTCCCGGCCATCTCGCTTTGCGCATCGGCGGGCACCTCGGTCCCGTTTACGGCGGGCACAATCCGATCATGAAAAAGGACAGCTTTTTCGGCGCCCATGTCACCCGCGCCGCACGCATCGAACCGGTGACCCCCGAAGGCTGCGTTTACGTCACTGAGACCCTCGCTGCCGTCCTCGCTCTCCACAACCCCCGGCAATTCGTCTCGGATTATGTCGGCATGACCGAGGCGGCAAAAGATTACGGGCGGATGCGGTTGTTTCATCTCCGCGGCGCTTCGCGATAAGCCTTGGCCGCGCCGCCCGCGCCCTTGTCGCCGCAACCATCGGACCTGCGACAGCCGGACGCGCGAAAGCTCGCGGATGGCAGCGATGCGATTTTTGCGTTTTTGTGACAATCAATTTGTTACCATAGCTTATTATCACCTTAGGTGACTTGTTCCGCAAAAGATCCGTCATGAATGCCGTTATCGACAGCGAGCCCCGCTTCAGCTTTCTCGTCCATGACGTCGCCCGGCTTTTGGCGCGGCGTTTCAATCAGAGGGCGCTTTTGGCGCTCGGTCTCACCCGCGCCCAGTGCCGGGTCATCAGCTATCTCGCGCGCAATGAAGGGGTCAATCAGAAGGGGCTCGCGGAGGCTCTCGAAGTCAAACCGATGAGCCTCGTGCACCAGATCGACCGCATGGAAGAAGCCGGCTGGATCGAAAGGCGGCTCGACCCTTGCGACCGCCGCGCGCGCCGCCTCGTCCTCACCGAAAAGGCGCGCCCGATCCTCGTCCGCATCCGCCAGCTTTCGGCCGAAATCCGCGACGAGGCCTTTGCCCGCTTGGACGAAGCCGAAGGACCGCTTCTGATCGATCTTTTGCGCCGCGTGCATAGTGCTCTCTCGGAGCGCGCGCTCTCCGATCGCGCCGCGGAGGGGGGAGGCCGGGAGGCGGAGAGTTCGCAAGCGTCGCCGCTTCCCCTTTTGGCGCCGGCGGCCGGAGGCGAGCGATGAGCCCTTCGGCCGACAACGAGGCAAGTCCCGCTCTCGGCGCGCGCCGCGCCGCTCTCGAAAGAACGGCGCCGCCCTTATTGGCGCGCCGCCCTTTGCGCCAGCGCCTGCGGCTGCCTTTGATGCTGGGCGGGCCTTTGCTCGTCGTCCTCGGCGCTTTCTACTGGTATCTGACGAGCGGCCGTTACATATCGACCGAGGATGCTTTTACCGAGGCCGCGCGGGTCGCAATCAGCACCGACGTTTCGGGCCGCGTCACCGCCGTCGCAGTGCGCGACAACGAGAACGTCAAAAAGGGGCAGGTCCTCTTCCGCCTCGACCCGCGGCCTTTTACCATCGCGGTCGAGGCGGCGAAGGCGAAACTCGCGACCGCCCGGCTCACGATCGAGGCGCTCAAAGCCACCTATCGCGAAAAGCTCGCCGATGAAAAGGCGAGCGAAGCGACCCTTCTTTATCTCGAACGCCAGTTCGAACGGCAAAAGCGCCTTTTCGCCACCGGCGCAGCCTCGGGCCAAGCGCTCGATCAGGCCGAACGCGCTTATGAAGTCGCGCGCCAGAACCTCGCGGCGACGCGACACGATATCGCCAATGTTCTCGCCAGCCTCGGCGGCAACCCCGAGCTTCCGATCGACCAGCATCCGAGCGTCGAGGCGGCCCAAGCCGGGCTCGACAAGGCCCTTCTCAACCTTTCCTATACGGTCGTCCATGCGCCGCAAAGCGGCATCGTCACCAAGGTCGACGAACTGCAAGCGGGCGACTACGTCACCACCTCGACGCCTCTGTTTTACCTGATGGCGAGCCGGCGCCTGTGGGTCACCGCCAATTTCAAGGAAACCGAACTGACGCATATGCGTCCGGGGCAAGAGGCCTCGATCGAGGTCGATTCCTATCCGGGCGTCACCTTTCCGGCCAAGGTCGAAAGCCTCAGCCCCGGCACGGGCCTCACCTTTTCGCTTCTGCCCGCCGAGAACGCCACCGGCAATTGGGTCAAAGTGGTGCAGCGCCTGCCGGTGCGCCTCAGCCTTCTCAAGGGTGATCCTGCCGGCCTTCCTCTTCACGCCGGGCTCTCCGTCACTGCCGAGGTCGATACCCGCTACCGCCGCCCCATCCTCGTCTGGCTCGATCGGGTATTCGGCTATCTTGCGGGCGCGCCAAAGAGCCGGACGGCATCGCGTGAGGCAGAGCAGGCCGCGCCTCGGTGAGAGAAACCGCCGGCAGCCTCGTGCCCAACCGCGGGGCGATCACCTTCTCGATCATGTTGGACATTTCGACCTGGTGCTTCATTTTCGTGATCCAGGCCTTTTGCGCCGGAGTCAG
>JAJYIC010000388.1 GCA_021790295.1 Pseudomonadota bacterium
TTCCGAATTCAGGAAAGCCTGGCCGCGCCAGCTTTCCGGAGGGATGAAACAAAGGGTCGCGATCGCCCGCGCCTTGAGCGTCAAGCCGGCGGTGATGCTGATGGACGAGCCGCTTTCCAATCTCGACAGCCAGACGCGCGAACTTCTGATCGAGGATCTGGTCGAACTGTGGACGCGCGAGCGGTTTTGCGCCTGTTACGTCACCCACAATCTCGCCGAAGCGGCCCGGCTCGGCCACAAGATCCTGGTCCTCTCGCGCCGTCCCGGGCGCATACGCGAACTCGTCGAGATCGACATCCCGCTTGCCGAACGAGCCGAGCGCAGCGCCGAACTCGAACGCCTCCAGCGCCGGGTCTGGCTGATCATGCGCGAGGAAGCGCGAGAGGCGGACAGGGAGCTTTCCGATGCGGCCTGAAGCGCTCGAAGCGCGCGGCGGCTCCTTTCCCGCGGCGCCAAGCGCCGGCCCCCGCCCGGTGCCGTTCCGCGGCGGAGGGTTCCACCCGAAGCCCGTTCCCTTTATCGCCCCTCTCGTCCTTTTCCTCCTTCTCGTTTTGTGGGAGCTCGGCTCGCGCAGCGGCGTCATCAGCCCCATTGCGCTCCCCGCACCCTCGCAGGCTTTTGCGGCGCTCATGGATCTCCTGCGCACCGGCATGCTATGGAAAAACCTCGGCGCCAGCCTTTACCGGCTCGTCGTCGGCTGGACCCTCGGCAGCCTTTGCGGGATTGCGGTCGGTCTTCTGATCGGACTTTTTTCTCTTGCGCGCGCCGGGCTTCTGCCCATCGTCTCCGCGCTTTTCCCGATCCCCAAGATCGCGCTTTTGCCGCTTTTCATCATCTGGTTCGGGATTGGCGAGGGGTCCAAAGTGGCGGTCATCCTCCTCGGCACGTTTTTTCCGACTGTGATCGCCACCTATGGCGGGGTCGACGGCGTCGAACGCAACCTTGTCCGCATGGGGCAATCCTTTGGCCTTTCCTGGTTTGCGATCCTCGGCAAGATCATCATTCCCGGAGCCTTGCCGGCGATCCTTTCCGGTTTCCGCATTTCCGCCGCGATCGCCATCGTGCTTCTGGTTGCGGCCGAGATGATCGGCGCCCGTTACGGGATCGGCGCTTATATCCTGACTGCGGGGGCGCTTTTCGCCACCGACCGGCTGATCGCCGGGGTTGCCATTCTCTCCGCCCTCGGGCTTTTGATCGGCTGGCTGATCGGCCAGGCCGAGCGGCGCCTTCTCAACTGGAGGCTTTGAAATGGTCGATCCCGCAACCCTCAAGGCTTCGGTCAAGGTCTGCATGTTCGACCTTTACGGGACCATCCTCGACATGCAAACGGGTTTGCGCGAAGCCGCGACTCCTTTTCTCCAAGGAAAGGGGTGGACGGGAAACCCCGATTCTTTTGTCACCTGGTGGCGACGAACCCATTTCGAAAATTCGCTGATCGACTCTCTCCTGCAACGGGAGCACACCCCTTATCGCGAGATCGGCGAGCGCTCCCTCGCCTTTGTCCTGGAGCGCGCCGGGATTGCCTTCAGCCTCGCAGAGGTTCGAGCCCTTGTCGGGGAGATCGAAAAGCTTCGCCCCTTTCCCGAGGTGCCGGCCGCGCTCCAACGCCTCAAGGCGCGCTATGCGCTCGCCGTTTTGTCGAACGGCGACCGCGATATGCTCGAAACCGCCAAGCGCCATCACGGCCTTTTTTTCGACCGCGTGATCTCGGTCGAAGAGGCCGGCTTTTTCAAGCCGCATCGAGCGACCTACCGAAAAGCGGCCGAGCTTCAGGGCGCCGCCACGGACGAGATTCTCTTTGTCGCCAATCACGCCTTCGATTGCATCGGCGCCAAATCGGCGGGTATGCGCACCGCATTTATCGACCGCCGCCGGCGCCCATTCGGCCACACCCCGCACCAGCCGGACGTCATTGTCCCTGACATGACGGCGCTCGCGGGTCTGATCGCCTGAAAAAGGCGGCTGCGAAAGAGGCGGGCGCAATGGCTGCGGCGCGCATTGCCGCGGCGGGACGGCCAAAGCGCCGGCTCCGATTGCGCACTGTTGCGCTTATGGGCAGAGGTCTTCGCGGTAACTGAAGCCTCTCAAATCCACAAATCGCCAAGCCGCACGCGGTTTCCTCTGGCGTAATCGAGAATTTTCGTGTAATGTTTACGGAAAATTGAGGAGACTGGCCTAGCGTTTCTTTTCACTCGAATAAGAAATCGCCCCGCGAGTGGGGCAGAAATTCTGGAAACGAAACCTTTGCGGCCGGCTTTTCCCAGTTTGGTTTGCGATTGAGAGCTATTGGAGAGGCGACGATGGCGTGCAGCCTTTTGCGCGGCAGCGGAAACGGCGGATCGGATCAGGCGGCGCTCAGGGTTCGGCCGCTTCGGATCGGTTTCGTGACGGGCGCTCTTGCCGCTCTTCTTTCCTTCCTGGCCGCGGCGGCGACGGTTTCGGCTGAGGCCGCCTCGCCTTTGCCGCAAGTCTCGCATCTGGGCGCCCCCACCCTCTCGCCGCGTCTTGGCGACCTCCCGCCTGCGGGCTTTGCGGCGTCGCCGCACGAGGTTCCCCTTCTGCGCCCGCCCGCTCCGGGCCCCGCCCCGCAACTGCCGAGGGCCGCCGCGGGGGGCGTGCAGACGAGCGCCGGCCCGCGTATGCCCGTCGTTCGGGGACCCCAGGTTTCAGGCATCGGCTTTAACGGCTGGTATCCGCCCGATCCCAATATGGCGGTCGGCAAGACCACGA
>JAJYIC010000028.1:0-11704 GCA_021790295.1 Pseudomonadota bacterium
ATGAAGGTCTTTTGACCGAAGACGCGATAGCTGCCGTCACCGGCGCGCGCCGCCCTGGTGGTGATGGCGCCGAGCTCCGAGCCGGCCTGCGGCTCGGTCAGGTCCATCGTCGCCATCCATTGACCCGAGACGAGCTTGGGCAGATAGCGCCGCTTGAGGTCGTCGCTGGCATGGGCAATGAGCGCGTGGATGGCGCTGGCGGTCAGTATCGGGCCCACGGCAAAGGCGGGGCTGGCCGCGTTCGGGGGCATCCTCGGGGCGCTCGCCTCGACGTCCTGCTGCATCGCCCCGCTCGTCCTCTTTATGCTCGGGATCAGCGGCGCCTGGATTGGCGATCTGACGGCGCTCGAACCCTACCAGCCGATCTTTTTTGCCGCCACCGCAGCTTTTCTCGGCACCGGCTACTATCTCGCTTACCGCCGTCCGAAAACCGCCTGCGCCGAGGGAAGCTGCGCTCTCGGCCTGCCGTGCCGGATCACCAGGATAAGCCTTTGGACGGCAAGCGCTCTCGTCCTCCTCGCCGTCCTTTTCAAATATCTCGGAGGTTATATCGCCCCGCCTTTGCTCTCGCTCTAACGCCTTCCAATGGCCGGAGGATCTGCCGATGAACCGCATCTTCGCCGCTGTGGGCTTTCCGGCGGTGCTCTTTGCCGCCGGTGCGGCCTTCGCCGCCACCCGCACCGTCACCCTCGCCGTCGAACACATGACCTGCCCCGCCTGTCCCGCGATCGTTCACAAAACCCTCGCCCGGCTTCCCGGGGTCGAAAAAGTCGCCGTGTCTCTCGGGAAGAAGACGGCGACCGTTACTTACGACAACGCCAAAACGACGCTCGCGCAGCTGGAGGCGGCGACGCGGAACGCCGGATATCCCTCCCATCCGCTCGCCGGGAGAGAGTAGGCGAGCCTGGAAGGAAAGGGGATGAGCAAAGGGCTTACCGGCATCCGCGCCTGCGTCTTCGACGCTTACGGAACGCTTTTCGATTATGCTTCGGCGGCGCAAGGCTGCCGCGGCGAGTTGGGCGACAATCTGCGCCCTCTCATCACCCTCTGGCGCGACAAGCAGCTCCAATACACTTGGCTGCGTTCGCTTCAAAGCCGCCACGCCGATTTCTGGCAGGTGACGCAAGAGGCGCTCGACTTCGCTCTCGAAACCCTCGGCCTCGACGATCCTTCCTTGCGCCAACGCCTGATGGAGCTCTACATGAGGCTCGACGCCTTCCCCGAAGTGCCGGAGGTCCTGCGGCGCCTCAAAAGCGTGGGCTTCCAAACGGCGATCCTCTCGAACGGGTCTCCGGCGATGCTCAAAGCGGCGGTAAATCACGCGCGGATCGGCGATCTCCTCGACGCCGTCCTTTCGGTCGAAGAAGTCGGCGTCTACAAGCCGCATCCCAAGGTCTACCGGCTTGCCGTCGATCGGCTCGGTGCATCGGCAAAGGCGGTCTCGTTCCAGTCCTCGAACGCCTGGGATGCTTACGCCGCTTCCGCTTTTGGCATGCGCGTTGTCTGGGTCAACCGTTACGGCGGGCGCAAAGAGCGCCTTCCGGGCAGTCCGGACCGCGAGATCTCTTCTCTCGCCGAGCTTCCGGCACTTCTTTGCGCGTAGGCGCGGGAAGCGGGTTTTGCGGGCGGCAGATGTTCTCTCGGCTCCGGATGGTCTGCCGGTGTTGCGTTTCCGGCGGCGTGCCGCGGCGATCCTTGATGGTCGCCCTCATCGTCGGCGCGATCCTCAATCTGATCAATCAGGGCGATGTATTGTGGGGCGATGCTCGCCTCAATGTGACGAAGATGCTTTTGACTTTCGCCGTGCCCTACTGCGTCGCGACCTATGGCGCGGCGTCTTACCGGCTGCGCCCGGTCGGCCTGACGGCGCAAGAGCACGAAAGCTCGGCGGAGGAGTTTCCCGTTTCGGGCGATCCTGTCGGATAAATCCGTCTCGAAATCCGTCTCGGTTGAAAGGGAGGTGACAATGCCGCGCGTCGATCCGCTTACCCGCGAAAGCGTGCCGCAGCTCGCGGATGTTCTCGAGGCTTCGGAGAGGCGCATGGGTTTTCTTCCCAACTCGCAATTGATCCTGGCGCGCCGCCCCGAGATCCTGCGCGCCTTTGCGGCATTGGCTGGGGCAATCATGGGGCCGGGCTCAAGGATCGACCCGAAGCTGAGAAACCTCGTCACCCAAATGGCGAGCCGTGCCTCGGGTTGCGGTTATTGCATGGCGCACACGGCGCATACCGGCGAGCGCGTCGGCATCTCCGCCGAAAAGGAGGAGGCGCTTTGGCACTACGAGACGAGCCCGCTTTTCTCGCCGGCCGAGAGGGCGGCGCTGCGGGTCGCGCAAGGCGCCGCGCAAGTACCCAATGCGGTCGGCGACGAGGATTTCGCCGAACTCAAAAGGCATTACGACGAGGAAGAGATCGTCGAAATCGTCGCCGCGATCGCCCTTTTCGGATTTCTCAACCGTTTCAACGACACGATGGCGACCGAGATCGAAACCTCCCCGCTCGAGATCGGCAAGCGCTTTCTCGCCCCCCGCGGCTGGTCGCCCGGCAAACACGGGCGCTGAAGCCGAGGTCGCCGATTCTACGGCCGCGTTCCGAGGAGGGTGCGCGACGCCATAACCTCAGCGACAAAGGCCGACAGATCGCCGCCCGCGAAAAGATAGCCGTCGATCCCGGCGGCGGCGGCGGCAAGAAGATCGCTTTCCCTGTCGCCGATGAGAAAGCTCTTTTCGCGCGTGACCGGCCAAGAGCGCAAAAGATCCAAAATCATCCCGGCCCCGGGCTTGCGCCAATCGCTTTCGCGCCGGTATTCGGGAAGGACTGCCTCGGGGTGAAACGGGCAATAACGGATATCGTCGAGACGGGCGCCGGCCTCGGCGAGATCGCGCGCCATCTCCCGGTGCAATGCCCGCACATCCTCCTCGCTGTGGAACCCCAGCGCGACCCCCGCCTGGTTGGTCACGAGAAAGACGAAAAAACCTGCCTCGTTCAACGCTTTGACCGCCTTTTGCGCGCCCGCGATCCAGCGCCAGGCCGCGCGCGAAGCGACATAGCCGTCATCGTGATTGAGGACGCCGTCGCGATCGAGAAAGGCGGCGGGACGGCTCTTCAAGGACTGTCCGAGCGCTTTACCGGTCATCGCGAGGCGGCGGGCTCCTTTTCCCCCGCGCGCGAGCCCTCTTGCGGGTAAAGGCGCTCTTCGACGAGGCCGCAAAGGATGTGCGCCGCCGTCGCGTGGATCTGCTGGATGATCGCCGTCTCATCGCAAGGCGCAATGAGGGCGACATCACAAAGGGCGGCCATCCCGCCCCCTGCCTTGCCGGTAAAGCCGATGACCTTGAGACTCTGCCGCCGCGCCGCCTCGATCGCCAGAAGGATGTTCGGCGAGCGCCCCGAGGTCGATATCGCGACCAGAACATCCCCCTTGCGCCCGAGCCCTTTGATCTGCCGTTCGAAACTGTGCTCGAAGCCGTAATCATTGCCGATCGCGGTCAGAACCGAGCTGTCGGTGGTGAGCGCCAGAGCCGCGGCCGGGGCCCGGTCATAAAGAAAACGCGAGAGAAACTCCCCGGCGATGTGCTGGGCGTCGGCCGCGCTCCCTCCGTTGCCGGCGAGAAGGAGCTTTCCCCCCGCCGAAAGCGCGTGGCCGATGAGACGGGCGCTCTGTTCGAGCGCCGCGGCAAAACCGGGGTCCTCGATCGCCGCCTGCAAGGCGTCGCGCGAGCGGGAGAGATAGTCGAGAATTCGCATCGTCGCCTCAATCCGGATCGTTCGAGCGGCCGATCGAAAACCGCATTCCGCGACCGCAGTAGACATCAAACCGGGAATTTCCGCACTCGAAACCGTGCCTCGAGACGCAACAGCGGCCCGCAAAATCGCCGGCCTTCTTTCGCTGGCAGAGGGTCGGAGCGGGCGCTAGGATCGCCGCGCCGAATGGGGCCGAAAGGCCTTTCTCGCTTTCTCCGAAGTATCGAGGAGGAACGCCGTGCAGTTGAGCCGTGACACTCTTCTCAAAGCCTATCGCCAGATGTCCACCATCCGCCATTTCGAAGAGCGGGTTCAGGAAGAGTTCGCCAAAGGCGGCATCCCGGGCTTTGTCCATCTTTATGCCGGAGAGGAAGCTTCGGCGGTCGGCACCTGCCTTCATCTTTCGGCCGAGGATCATATCGCCAGCACCCATCGCGGCCACGGCCATTCGATCGCCAAAGGCTGCGACGTCGAGCGCATGATGCTCGAAATCTTCGGCAAGAAGGAAGGCTTGTGCGCCGGCAAAGGCGGCTCGATGCATATCGCCGATCTCGGCCAGGGGATGCTCGGCGCCAACGGCATCGTCGGCGGCGCCCCGCCGCTTGCGGTCGGCGCCGCCCTTGCCGCAAAGACTCTCGGCAACGGCAGCGTCGCCGTCGCCTTTACGGGCGATGGCGGTTCGAGCCAGGGCACCACTTTCGAAGCCTTGAACCTCGCCGTCGTCTTGCAGCTTCCCGCGATCTTCATTTTCGAAAACAACGAGGATGGCGAAAGCACCGGCTGGAGATACGCCGTCGGCAGCGGCGACATCGCCGCACGCGTCCGTGGTTTCGGCCTTCCTTCGGTCAAGATCGACGGCGACGATTTTTTTGCCGTCTACGAGGCCGCGGGCGAGGCGGTCGCGCGCGCCCGAAGAGGCGAAGGGCCGAGCGCGATCGAGGTCGAGACCGTGCGCTTTTTCGGACATCATTCGGGCGACCCGCAACGTTACCGTTCGCGGGAAGACGTGCTGAAGCTGCGGGAAGAGCGCGATTGCATCAAGAAATTTCGCCTTCGCGTGACCGCGGCCGGGCTCCTCGAGAGAGCCGAACTCGACGCCATCGACAGGGAAAACGCCGCCCTCATAGAGCGCGCCGTGGCCCGCGCGCGCGCCGCGCCCCCGCCCGAAGACGCCGCCCTCCTGACCGATGTCTACCTCGCCTATTGAGGAGAGACGCCATGGCATTGAAATCGATACGCCAAGCCATCAACGAGGCGCTTTTTCAGGAGATGCGGCGCGACCCGCGCGTCGTCGTCATCGGCGAGGATGTGGCGGGAGGGGCGGCGACGGCCGGAGAGCGCGATTGCGCCGGCGGCGTCTTCGGGACCACAAAAGGGCTGATCGCCGAATTCGGCGAAGGCCGGGTGATCGACACGCCGATCACCGAAAGCGCGATCATGGGGGCGGCCGCAGGCGCCGCGGTGGCAGGCTTGAGACCCGTCGCCGAACTGATGTTCTGCGATTTTCTCGGCGTCTGCTTCGACCAGATCTTCAACCAGGCCGCCAAATTCCGCTACATGTTCGGCGGCAAGGCCAAGACGCCTCTCGTCATCCGCACGACGATCGGCGCCGGGCGAGGCTCGGCCGCCCAGCATTCGCAAAGCCTTTATCACATCTTCACCTCCATACCGGGGCTCAAATGCGTCGTCCCGTCCAACGCTTATGACGCCAAAGGGCTTCTCATCTCGGCGATACGCGACGACGATCCGGTCGTCTTTTGCGAACATAAGCTCATGTACGATCTCCAAACCGAGGTCCCGGACGAGCCTTATCGCATCCCCTTCGGTGAAGCGTCGGTCGTGCGCGAAGGCGACGACGTAACGATCGTCGCCCTGTCGCGGATGGTTCATTATTCGCTCGAAGCGGCCCTTGCCCTTGCCCGCGAAGGGATCGAGTGCGAAATCATCGACCCGCGCACGACTTCCCCTTTGGATGAGGAGACGATCCTCGAAAGCCTCGAACGAACGGGGCGCCTCCTCGTCGTCGACGAGGCGACGCCGCGTTGCGGTCTTGCGGTCGATATCGCCGCTCTCGCGGCGGACAAGGCTTTCGCCGCCTTGAAGGCGCCGCCCAAACGCGTGACCGCGCCCTTTACCCCGGTCCCTTTCGCGCCTTCCCTCGAAAAGCTTTACATCCCGAGCCCCGAGCGTATTGCCGCCGCCGTGCGCGAGGTCGTGGGATATCGCCGATGAGCGGGCCGATCACCGCTTTGACGATGCCGAAATGGGGCCTCGTCATGAGCGAAGGGAAGATCGTCTCGTGGAAAAAGCGGCAAGGGGAAAGCTTTGCCGCGGGCGAGGAAATCCTCGAAATCGAGACGACCAAGATCACCAACGTCATGGAGATGCCGCAAGCGGGGCATTTGCGCCGGATTCTCGCGGCCGAAGGGGCCACTCTTCCGGTCGGCGCCCTGCTCGCCGTCATCGCCCCCGAAAACGCGAGCGACACTGAAATCGACGCTTTTGTCGCCGGTTTTGCCGCGCCCGAGGCCGCGGCCGAAAGCGCCTCCGTCGCGGCTCCGGCGCCGCAAATGGTCGAGGTCGGAGGCCGCCGGCTCTCTTATCTCGAACTCGGGGAAGGCGAAGGCACTCCCCTTCTCTTTCTTCACGGTTTCGGGGCCGATCTCAACAGTTGGATGTTTGTTCAGCCCGCTCTTGCTGTGGCGCGGCGCACGATCGCTCTCGATCTTCCCGGCCACGGCGGCTCTGCGAAAGAGCTCGGCAAGGGCGACGCGGCAGAGATGGCGGAGGCGGCCCTGGGCGCGCTCGAAGCTCTCGGCGTCGCCCATGTGCATCTCGCCGGGCACTCTCTCGGCGGCGGGGTCGCGGCTTTTCTCGCCTGCCGCCGTCCCGAAAAGGTGAAAAGCCTCAGCCTTCTCGCTTCCGCCGGTCTCGGCCCCGAAATCAACGCCGCCTTCACCGAAGGGTTCATCCGCGCCTCGCGGCGACGGGAAGCGCAAGAGGCGCTTTCCCTTCTCGTTCACGACCCCGCTCTTTTGAGCCGCCGGATGGTCGAAGACGTGCTGCGTTACAAGAGGCTCGACGGGGTCGAAAGGGCTCTCGAACAGGTCGCCGAAGCCTGGTTCGGCGGCGGCCGGCAAAGGCTCGACCTCAGGGACGAGATCGCCGCGCTCAATCTCCCCGTTCAGGTGATCTGGGGCCGGGAAGACCGCATCATCCCCCTCGCCCACGCCGAAGCTTTGCAAGGGAAGCTTCCCGTCCACATCCTCGAAGGCGCCGGCCACCTGCCGCATATGGAAAGAGCGGAGGCAACGGCGGGTCTTCTCGAAGCATTCGCCTCGGTTTGACCCCTTGGTGACCCTTTGCGCGAAGGCTCAGGAGCCGAGGGTCCTCTTGAAAAAGGCGAACACCTTGTTCCAGCCGTCGATCGTCTGCTCGGGCCGGTAATTGGGGCGGTAGTGGGCGAAAAAGGCGTGGCCCGCGCCGTCATAGCGGTGAAACTCATAGCCCTTCTTGAAGCGTTTGAGCGCCTCTTCGGTGCGGTTGACCTGGGCCGGGTCGGGGTTCGGATCCTCGTTGCCAAATAGGCCGAGGATCGGGCAGTCGATCTTTTCGGTCAGATCGACCGGCTTTTGCGGCTGCGCTGCGGTCGGCTTCCAGGGGTCCTCGGGCGCGACATTCCCGCCCCAGCAATCGACGGCGGCGTCGAGACCGCGAATGCGGGCGGCGCAAAGATAAGCCTGGCGGCCGCCCGAGCAGAAGCCGATGACGCCGAGCTTGCCGCTCGCATGAGGCTCGCTTTTGAGAAAGCGGATCGCGCCTTCGACGTCGCCGATCATCTGGTCGTCGGGAATGCCGCCCGCCGCGCGCACCTTGGCGACGGTCTCTTCGAGGGCGCCGTCGCCGACGCGGAAATAAAGGCTCGGCGCGACGGCGGCGTAACCGTGATGGGCGAGCTTCCTCGCAACCTCGCACGTCCACTCGTCCCAGCCCGGCATGTGGTGGATGACGACAACCCCGGGGAACCGTCCCTCACCCGAAGGATGCGCATAATAGGCTTCGCCCTCCGCGCCGCCATGGCCGCGATAAGACACCATCCTTGCCTCGATCGCTCGGAACGCCATCTCTCTCCGCCCTCCACAATTTGACCCTGCGCCGGATCTCGAAGCGAGACCGGGCGTCTCGCGCACTCTTCGCATCCGCGCCGCGAAATTTCAAGCCGCAGGTCTCTCAAAGCGTCGCGAACATCGCCGCCGAGGCCGCGGCCATCGCCACCGTCGATACCCAACCGACCGATTTCAAGAGCGGCGGAAGCGTGAAATCGCCCATCACCTTCCTGTCGCTCGCCATCACCATCATCACGACCATGAGAGGAACTGCGACCACTCCGTTCAAGACGGCGCACCAGAAAAGCGCCCTGATCGGGTTGATGTCGGTGAAATTGAACGTGATCCCGACGAGGGTTGCGATCGCGATCGTCGCGTAAAAGGCTTTCGCGTCCCGCGGCGGGCGGGAAAGCCCGGAAGGCCAGCCGAGAGCCTCTCCGAGGGCGTAGGCGGCCGAGCCGGCGAGAACCGGGATGGCGAGAAGACCGGTGCCGATGATTCCCGCCGCGAAGACGGCAAAAGCGAAAGGACCGGCGATAGGCTTCAAGGCGAGGGCCGCTTCGGTCGAGGTCTCGATCACGGTGATTCCGTGGCGATTGAGGGTCGCGGCCGTGGTGATGATGATGAAAAGGCTGATGAGATTGGAAAAACCCATTCCCGCGAGCGTGTCGACGCGGATCCGGTGAAGTTCTCCGGGAGCTTCATCGGGAGCGGCAAGAAGCGGGTGCCGGTCCGGGCTTATGCGTTCGTCTTCGACTTCTTCCGACGATTGCCAGAAAAAAAGATAAGGGCTTATCGTCGTCCCGAGGACCCCGACGATCGTCACCCAATAGTCCGAACGCCATAAGAAACGAGGGAGGAAGGTGGAAAGCGCGACCTCGCCCCACGGCACCTTGACGGCAAAAACCGCGGCGACATAGGCAAAAAGAGAAAGCGCCGTCCATTTGAGGATGCGCACGTAACGCTCGTAACGCGAGAAGACCTCGAGCCCCGCACAGAGAACCGCGAAAAGAACGACGTAAACGCGGGAGGAGCCGCCGAGGAAAAGCCGGACGGCGCTTCCCATCGCTCCGAGATCGGCGCCGAGATTGAGGATGTTGGCGAGGAGAAGCAAAGCGACGATCGCTTGCAAAAGCGCTTTCGGGTAATGCGCGCGGATGTTTCCGGCAATCCCCTCTCCGGTCACCCTGCCGATGCGCGCGCTGATCTCCTGGATCGCCGCCATCAATGGCCAGGTGAAAAGCATCACCCAGCACATGGAGAAGCCGAACGCCGCCCCTGCCTCAGAATAGGTGGCAATCCCGCTCGGGTCGTCGTCGGCGGCCCCGGTGATAAAGCCGGCGCGGAGAAAAGCGAAAGGATGCCACGACCGCGCGGCATGATAGCGGGCGATCCTGCCGGCGAGAGGGAGCGTATGGCTTTTGCTTCGCTTAAGCGCAAAAAGCCGCCGCCAACGCCCGGGCTCTTTCGCAGCGGGAGCCGGGGCCAGCTTCGAACGCTCCTCGCCCGAAGGCGGCGAAGGATTTTTCATCGCGGGGCTCACTTATCGGATCAGGGCGTTCTCTTGCAAGGGGCGCCGCTGGGGAAGACCGGATTGACCCCGATCAAGGCGCAATTTGCGCCGCGCCGAAAAATACGCGGCGGCGGCTTTTGGCGCGATCGCCGGAAAGGGACGGGAAGATGTTGACGATACCGCTCGAAAAGCTCGCCTACATCGTCGAGAAGGCGCGCGAATACGACGCCGAAGTTCCGGCCGATGACGGCGAAGGGGAAGGTTCGAACGCGAGCGACGACGGGGCGCGCGAGATCCTCGAAGACACCCCGCAAAATCCGACCGAAGAGGAACTGCGCGACGCCATCGACGGGCTCAATCTCGACGAACGCGAGGAGCTGCTCGCGCTTTTGTGGCTCGGACGCGGGGATTTCGACGCCCAAAGCTGGCCCGAAGCGTTGAAGGAAGCGCGGCGGACGGCGAGCGCGAGCGAGACCGATTATCTCCTCGGGACCCCGCTTCTTGCCGACTACCTCGAAACGGGGGTGGATCTTTTGGGCCTTTCGCTCGAAGGCTTGGAACGCGGCTGAGGGGAGCGCCCGGCTCTTCAGAAGAGGGGAGCGGCGTTGGCGAGCATCGCCGCCTTTCTCGCCAAAGCCTCGACCATTTCCCCGAAATCGGCAAATCTTCGGTCCCGCGTCTGTCCGCGGCGGTAGCGGATGTAAATCTGCTGGATGATGACCGCGAGCTTGAAAGCGGCGAAGACCCGATACCAGGAAAGCGCGCGGAGATCGAACCCGGTATTTTCTGCGTAACGCCGGGTCGCCTCTTTGCGGCTGGGAAAACCCTCCCTCCAGGTCGGCATCGGCAGGATCCTGCGCCAGAAAGGGTCGTCTTCGGGCTCGAGCCAATAATTGAGAAGGTAGCCGAGATCGCAAAGAGGGTCTCCCCTCGTCCCCATGTCCCAATCGAGGACGGCGACGACGCGGCCGGGATCCTCGCTTGCGAGAAGGAGATTGTCGAGGCGATAGTCGTTGTGGACGAGAGAGGAAGCGGCGGAAGGGGGCAAGTGCTTTTCGAGCCAAAGGATGGCGGCAGCCGCGGCCCTTTCCGCCGCCTCCTGTTCGGGCAGATCGAGCGCGGCGTGCCAGCGCCGAGTCCAGCCTTCGAGCTGGCGTAGGAGAAACCCTTCGGGGCGGCCGAGAGTGTCGAGGCCGACCGCGGAAGGATCGACGCGATGGAGTTGCGCGAGGGCATCGACAAGGGCAAAGCCGATGCGGCGGTTGAGCTCTGGGTTGCCGGCATATTCGGGCGGCAGGTCTTCGCGTATGACAAAGCCGTGGCGGCGCTCTTCGATGACAAAAGGAGCGCCGATGACCCCCGGGTCTTCGCACAAGTGAAGGGCTCTCGGCGCCAGCGCGTAGGCGCGGTAAAGGCGGCTCAAAACCCTGTACTCGCGGGCCATGTCGTGAGCGCCGGGGGGAAGAGGCCCCAAAGGCGGGCGGCGCAGGACAAACTCGTTCCCGCCAAAGGTCAGAAGATAGGTGAGGTTCGCCTGCCCGCCGCCGAATTGGCGGACAGAGAGAGGGCCTTCGGCGCCTTCGAGCCGGCCGCGCAGATAGGCTTCGAGGCGCGTCCTTTCGAGGCGTTCCTCCGAACGTTCCTCGATCAGCTCCCTTGCTTCGAGCGCCGCCGCCCGGGGCCGCCTCATTTTCTCAGCTCGAGCCTCGCGATCGTTACCTTGTGAACCTCGTCCGGCCCGTCGAGGATGCGCATCGCCCTTGTGCTCGCAAAGGCCGCGGCGAGAGGGAAATCGGCCGCAAGCCCCGCCGCTCCATGCGCCTGGATCGCGCGGTCGATGACGGCGAGCGCCATTTTCGGCGCCACCACCTTGATCATCGCGATCTCGGCGCGCGCCGCCTTGTTTCCAACCCTATCCATCATGTCGGCGGCTTTGAGGGTCAAAAGTCGCGCCTGTTCGATCTCAATCCGCGACTCGGCAATGGCTTCGAGGATGACGCCTTGCTCGGCCAAAGGCTTGCCGAAAGCGATGCGGCTTTTGACCCTCGCGCACATCGCTTCGAGAGAGCGTTCGGCAAGGCCGATCAGACGCATAGCATGGTGGATGCGTCCGGGGCCGAGGCGGCCTTGCGCGATCTCGAAACCGCGCCCTTCGCCGAGAAGGATGTTGCCGGCGGGAACGCGCACATTTTCGAAGGCGACTTCGGCGTGCCCGTGCGGCGCGTCGTCATAACCGAAGACCGAAAGGCTCCGCAGCACCCTCACCCCTTCCGCATCGCGCGGAACGAGGATCATCGACTGCTGTTTGTGGCGCGGCCCTTGGGGATCGGTCTTGCCCATGA
>JAJYIC010000028.1:11714-13452 GCA_021790295.1 Pseudomonadota bacterium
GCAACGCTCGTCCATCAGCCCGCTCGTCCACCATTTGCGCCCGTTGATGACGTAACCGTTCCCTTCGCGGCGGATTTCCGCCTCGATATTGGTCGCGTCGGACGAGGCGACAGCGGGTTCGGTCATGGCAAAGGCGGAACGGATCTCGCCCTTAAGCAAGGGTTTGAGCCAGCGTTCCTGCTGCTCCTTCGTTCCATAACGGACGAGAACCTCCATATTGCCGGTGTCGGGAGCCGAACAGTTGAAGGCTTCGGGAGCGATCGCAGAGCGTCCCATGATCTCGCAAAGAGGGGCGTATTCGAGGTTCGAAAGCCCCGCGCCCGATTCCGACTCCGGAAGGAAAAGGTTCCAAAGCCCTTGGCTCCGCGCCTTCCGCTTCAGCTCTTCGAGGACCGCCGGCGGGCGCCAGCGGTTTTGGGCGCGCGCAATCTCGTCCGCCCAGGCTTTCTCGGCCGGGTAGATCTCGCGCTCCATAAAGGCCTTGAGGCGCTCTTCGAGGTCGCGAACCTTTTGCGAGAGTTCGAAATTCATGGCTATCCTCCCTCAGCCCTTTTGCGTCGGGTCGGGGGCGAGGCGGACGATGAGCTTGCCGAAATTCTTCCCTTCGAGAAGGCCGATAAAAGCCTGCGGCGCCTTCTCCAGACCGTCGACGAAATCCTCGCGGTATTTGAGGGCGCCCGAGCGCAGAAGAGGGGCCGCCATCTGCCGGTATTCGCCCATGCGCTCGCCCGCGTCGCTGACGATAAAGCCCTCTATCCTGAGGCGCTTTCTCACCACCGACCAAAGGTTGGGGCCGGGTTCGTGATCGAGGCTGTTATATTCGGAGATCATCCCGCACATCACCATGCGGGCGAAATCGTTGAGCCTCGGGAAGACGGCCTTTTGCACCGCCCCTCCGACATTTTCCCAATAGACGTCGATGCCTTTGGGGCAGGCGCGGTCGAGAGCGGCTTCGAGTTCGCCCCCGTGGTGATCGATAGAGCCGTCGAAACCGAGATCCTTTTCGATATAACGGCATTTCGCGCTGCCTCCGGCGACGCCGACGACGCGCGCGCCCATCCGCTTTGCAAGTTGTCCCACGACCGCACCGACGGCACCCGAAGCGGCCGAGACGACAACGGTCTCTCCGGCTTTCGGTTCGCCGATCCGGGTGAGACCGATATAGGCCGTGAGGCCCGGCATGCCGAGAACGCCGAGAGCGGTCGAAAGCGGCGCCTCATCGGGGTCGATCCGCAAGAGTTTGTCGCCCGCAACCGCGCTATAAAGCTGCCAGCCATAGCCGCCCGTCGCGAAATCGCCTTCGTGAAAGGCGGGGTGGCGCGAGCGCAAAACCTCGCCGACCGTACGCCCTTCCATCACGGCCCCGACTTCGACCGGTTTTGCATAGGATTTGGCGGCGCTCATGCGCCCGCGCATATAAGGGTCGAGCGAAAGATAAAGGCCGCGCAAAAGCACCTCGCCCGGGCCGGGTTCGGGGATCGGCGCGGAGGCGATCTCGAAATCCTCAACGGTGGGCCTCCCCTGCGGGCGGCGGCGCAGAAGCACGTGGCGATTTTCTTCGGTCATGGGCCTTTCCTCCACGGTTGATCGCTTTCCCTAGAAAGGGATCGAGGTTTGATCGTCAGGGCCGCGAGAGCGGTCTGCGCCGGCGCGGCGAGCCGAACCCGCGCTCACGCGCTCCGGCTCAAGACGGCGCGGCGCCTTTCGAGGCTTGCCGCCGGCCACAGGCTTTTCGCGT
>JAJYIC010000029.1 GCA_021790295.1 Pseudomonadota bacterium
AATGTTCGATTTTGCCAGTTCGACGTCGTTGCTTTTGGCCCCGTGCGCGAGCCTTTTGTAGTGGTTGTGCACGGCCACCGAAAGCACCCTTTTCGCATAGGTTTGGCCGATCACGTAATCGTCGAGGACCTTGCAGATGTCGCGCGGGCGGGGGATCCCGTCGCGCGTCTTGACAAGCGTCGTCTTGTGCTCCTCGCGGATGATGTCCATGCACAATTCGACGCATTCATCGCAGATGAAAACGGTCGGACCGGCGATCAGCTTTCTGACCTCGTGCTGGCTTTTGCCGCAGAAGGAACAGTAAAGCGTGCCCTTCGCATCGCTGCCGCTCGATTTCGTCATCGCCGCTCCGTCGTCGGCTGGATAAACGCCCCGGCCCTTGCGCGCCCACCCGCCCAGAATGCGAGCGCGCCCGCAAGCTCCGGCCGCGGCCGGAAAGCGCCCTCGCTCCCGGGCCGCGATTCCTCCACTATATGTGGTTGCAACGGATCAACAACCAGTAAAGCCGTCATCACCCTTTCAAGCAAACACGCGCCCCTCTTCGCGTCCCGGCCGGCTTTCGACCACCTCGTCGATGAGCCCGAAATCCTTGGCTTCGAGAGGGGAAAGAAACTTGTCGCGCTCGACCGTGGCGGTGATCGTCTCCAAACTCTGCCCGGTGTGCTTGACGTAAATCTCGTTCAAACGCGCCCTCAAGGCCAGGATCTCGCGCGCCTGGATCTCGATGTCGGTGGCCTGGCCCTGAACCCCGCCCGAAGGCTGATGGATCATGATGCGCGAATTGGGGAGCGAAAAGCGCTTCCCTTTGGCCCCCGCGCACAAAAGAAGCGAGCCCATCGAGGCGGCCTGGCCGAGGCACACGGTCGAGACCGGAGAGCGGATGTACTGCATCGTATCGTAGACCGCGAGCCCGGCGTTGACCACCCCGCCCGGAGAATTGATGTAAAAGGCGATGTCCTTCGCCGGGTTCTCCGATTCGAGAAAAAGGAACTGCGCACAGAGAAGGCTTGCGACGCCGTCGTGGATCGGGCCGACGAGGAAGATGATCCGCTCTTTGAGGAGCCGGGAATAGATGTCGTAAGCGCGCTCGCCGCGGCTCGTCTGCTCGACGACCATCGGCACCAGGGTGTTCATATACTGTTCGAACGGGTCTTCCATAAACGCCTCCTAACGACCCCCAAAACGCTCCTCTCCGAGAAAGGCGGCCCGGCTCATGCGGCGCCCTCTGCCTCCGGCTCCGCCAGAAGCTCTTTGAGCGCGACCTTGCGCTCGCCGACTTTGGCGAGTTCGACGATAAAATCGATGACCTTTTCTTCGAGGATCGGCGCCTGCAGGCTGCCGACCGCCTCGGGATTGCGGCGGTAGAAATCCATCACCTGGCGTTCGTGACCGGGATGGCGCAAAGCCTCGCGCGTCACCGCTTGGCGCAGCTCCTCCTGGCTCACGGTAATATTGTTGTTGCGCCCCACTTCTGCGAGGAGGAGGCCAAGCCGCACCCGCCTTTCGGCGAGGCGGCGGTAGGAGGCCTTTCTTTCCTCCTCCGTCTCTCCTTGGTCGTCCCCCGCGTCCTCCACCCCTTCGGGGCTCCCTTCGGCTTCAGCGCTTTTGACCGCGCTTGCGCTCTCTTGATGCGTGTGCGGCGCGCTCTCGCCTTCCCCGTGGCTGTGCGGGACGCTCTCGCCCTCGCCGTGGCTGTGCGGAAAAGCCTCCATGGCCTCCCCTTCCGCCCCTTCCGCCCCTTCCGCCCCTTCTTCTCCTCTCGCCGCTTTCGCGCGCGCATCCCGCACCGTTTCATATTGCCGCCAGAGGCTGTCGAATTCGATCTCGACGAGGCCTGGCGGGACCGGGAAATCGAAACGTGCGGCGAGCTTATCGAGGACGGCCCGCTTGAGGCGCTGGCGGGCGAGAGCGTCCCAGTCGCGCTGCATGCGTTCGCGCACTTCCTCGCGCAGCTCGCCGAGAGTGCCGAGCCCCACCTCTTCGGCAAGCGTATCGTCGGTCGCCGCCGGCAGGCGCCGGCGCACCTCCTTGACGGCGACGCTAAAGACCGCCTCTTTGCCGGCGAGGCTCTCCACCGCGTAATCGGCGGGAAAGGAAACTTCGACCTTGCGCGTCTCACCGGCGGCCGCACCCAAAAGCCCTTCCTCGAACCCCGGCACATAACTGCCGGAACCGAGTTCGATCTGCCTGTCCTTGCCGCCCGCGCCCGGGATCTCCTCCTCGCCGATTCGCGCCTCGACATCGGCAAGGATGAGGTCGCCCGTTTCGGCAGGCCGCGCCACCGGCTCGCTTTTGCGGTGCTGCTCGGCAATCCGGGCGATCGCCTTGTCGACCTCTTCCTCCGGCACCTCGGCGACGAGGCGTTCGACATCGAGATCGGCGAAATTGGTCTCGGGGATCTCGGGCAAAAGCTCGATCGACATCGTGAATTCGAGATCGCCGCCTTCCTTCTCGCTGCCGATTTCCACCTTCGGCGGCAAGGCCGCGCGCAGCTTGCGCTCGCTCATCGCGGCAGTGATCCCCTCTTCGATCGTGTGCCGGCGCACCTCTTCGGAAACGCTCGCGCCAAAGCGCCGTTTGAGGATCGGCAAAGGGACCCTTCCCGGCCGAAAGCCCGGCACCGCGACCGCACGCCCGAGTTCTTCGAGCCGTCCCTTCATCTTCTCTTCGAGTTCGCCCGACGAGACCACGACTCGGAACTCGCGCGTCAACCCGTCGGCGGCGGTTTCAATCACTTCCATCGAAAATTGCCCATCCTTTGCCAAAGCTCCGCGAGAGGTGCGCCACCGGGAGTGCGGGCGGAGGGATTCGAACCCCCACGATCTGCATCGCTGGATCCTAAATCCAGTGCGTCTACCGGTTCCGCCACGCCCGCTCGTTCGCTCCCCGGCCTTTCCTTTCGAGCGCGGCGCTCTCCCGTTCTTAACATAGAGCGCGCGGCCGCGGTATCCCGCTCACAGGGCCGCGGCAAGGCTCTTGAGAGAAGCCGCTGCGGCGACGCGCCCTTCGCTTTTATAGCCTTCGTGGTTGGTCTCGATATCGCTCAGCCGATAAAGGTAATTGACCATGATGCCGGCCGATTGGGCGAGCCCTTTGCCCGAGGTGTCGCCGAGCCAGTTGAGCCTTTCGATGCGCGCGCCGTTGCTCAGGTGGAAATGGGCGACGGGGTCGAGCGCCCTGCCCGAAGGCGTGCGTTCGCGCAACAGGTAGCGGGCGCAAAGGCGCAACAAAGGCTCGCGCAAAGAGGCTGCGAGCCTTAAATCCTGGTGCCAATCCGGGCGCGAAAGGACGCCCAAAAGGTCGCCCGCGCCATCCCCTTCGAGAACCGCAGTTTCGGCGGCAGCGAGAAGCGCCTCATCTTTCCCGCGTTCGAGCCAGTTGCGAAAGCCGACGACCGGCGAAAGGGTGGCGAACACCTTGAGGCGGGGAAGCTCGGCCGCAAGCATCGAGACCACGCGCTTGATGAGAAAATCGCCGAAACTGATCCCGGCAAGGCCGCGCTGGCAATTCGAGATCGAATAGAAGATGGCGGTGTCGGCGGCCGCCGGATCGCCGACGGGCGCCGCCTCGTCGAGAAGGGCATGCACGTCCCCCGCCATTCCCTTGACGAGGGCGACCTCGACAAAGATCAAAGGCTCGTCCGGCATGCGCGGGTGAAAAAAGGCGAAGCAACGACGGTCGGCTTCGAGCCTGTTTTTGAGATCCGTCCAGCCGCGGATTTCGTGTACCGCTTCGTAAGCCATCAATTTTTCGAGAAGCGCGGCCGGCGCCTCCCAGGTGATCCGCTTCAATTCGAGAAAACCGATATCGAACCAGTCGGCGAGAAGGCGCTTCAAATCTTCTTCGAGACCGCGCAAGGAGGGCTCGACGCGGGCCAGATCCATCACCTCCGCGCGCCGGTCGACGAGGAACTTGACCCCTTCGGGGAGAGCGTTGAACTGGCGCAAAAGCGTGATCCGCGGCGGCTCCAGCGCCTCGCGCAAGGCGCCAAGGCCGGCCTGCCTATCGCTTGCCCCTTCGGCCGCTAAAAGCGCCGAACAGCAGCGATCGATGGCCTCCCGATCGACATCGAATTCTTCGCCGAGAAGGTGGAGGAAATGTTCCCGCCCCTCCTGGTCGAGGGCGAGATAGGTGCGCCCGAGATCGGCGGCCCGCGCGCGCGCCGCAACCTCTCCGCCTCTGCCTTCGAGGCAGTCGAGCATCTGCCGGCGCAGGCGTCCCTTTTCGTCTCCCGCCCCGTCGGGCCTCGTCCAGGCGCCGCGCGCGCCTTCGGCGATCTCGCGCCAGGCGCCGCGCAGATTAGCGAGAGCCCGGTCGAAAAATCCTTCGAAAAAACGGGAGGAGCTTTTGTCGGTCATGAGGCCTCGAAGGGCGATGCTCGCAAAGGAAAATAAGGGAAGAAGAGGGAACCCGCGCGCTCAAGCCGGCAGCGCGCCGGGCGAAGGCGCCATCTGCCGCCGGCGCAAATAGAGCGCGCTGAGGGTTGCGGGAAGAGCCGGCAAGAGATCCTCGGCGACAAGCCCCGGCCCCACCCGGCGCGCCGCGTCGCCATGGATCCAGGCGGCGGCGCAAGCCGCGGGAAAAGGCTCCATGCCTTGGGCGAGAAGCCCGAGAACGATCCCGGAGAGAACATCGCCCGAACCCCCGGTTGCGAGCTGCGGCGGGGCATTGGCGTTGATCGCCACCCGCCCGTCGGGCGAGGCGATCACGGTATCGGCGCCTTTCAAGAGGATCACCGCGCCCGTTTCCTTGGCCGCGCGCAGGGCGCGCTCGGTCTTCTTTCCCGCAACCCTAAAAAGGCGGGCGAACTCTCCCTCATGAGGGGTCAAGACGCAAGGCCCTCGTATCGCTTCGAAGAGCGCCTTTGGCGCCTCCTTGAAGGCGTTCAACGCATCGGCGTCGAGAACGGCGCTTTTGCCGGCGGCGAGAACCGCAAGAACCTTTTCCCGGGTCTCTTCGCTGGCAATGGCTCCGGGCCCGATAAGCGCGGTGTTGCGGCGCGGGTCGGCAAGAAGTTCGCGCCACTCGTCCGTTCCCGAGATCGGCTTGACGATGACGCTCAAGAGGGAAGAAGCGTAGATCGGGAAGGCCTTTTCGGGCGCCGCCAACGTGACGAGCCCCGCCCCGCTTCGCGCCGCGGCGAGAGCCGAAAGACGCGCGGCTCCCGTCATCACCGCGCCGCCGCCGACGAGGGCGTGGCCGCGCGTATATTTGTGGCTTTCGAGGGTCGGCTGCGGCAAGGCTTCGAGCCAGCAGAGGGGGTCGTTCTCGGCCGTCTGCGGCAGGACGCGATCCAAAACCTCCGCGCCGATGCCGATCTCGGCGAGAACGACTTTGCCGCAATAAAGCCGCCCCGGGAGAAGCAGGTGCCCCGGCTTCTTGCGGAAAAAGGTGACCGTCAGCCCCGCGCCCAAAGCGATCCCGCGAACTTCGCCACTTGCCCCGTCGATCCCGCTCGGGATGTCGATCGCGACGACGGGAAGCGCGCGCTCGCGGGTTGCGGCGATGACCGCGCGTGCGACCCCTTCGATCGGGCGCGCAAGGCCGGCGCCGAAGAGAGCGTCGACGACGAGCCCCGCGCCGTCGAGGGCCTCGACGCGCAAAGGCTCGACCGCCCCCGACCAGGCCCCTGCCGCTTCCTTGGCTTCGCCTTTGAGCGCCCCCTTTTCTCCGAGAAGGGAAAGCCGCACCGGCCAGCCGCGCTCCTTGAGGATGCGGGCGGCGACAAAACCGTCGCCGCCGTTGTTGCCCGGACCGCATAAAACGACGACCGGCAAGGGCGAAACGCGCTTTCTGATGGCGTCGGCGACCGCGCGCCCGGCGTTTTCCATGAGGCTGCTGCCGGAAACGCCGGAGGCGATCGTCAGACGGTCGGCCTCACCCATCTCTTTGGGTGAAAGCAGAGCGCGGCGGTTCCAGGAAGACGATACCGAGATCACCGCCTTGATGTGGGATGAAAGCGCCCCGAGAAGAAGACCGTTCCCTTGTCCCGCCCTTGACGCGGGCCGGGGGAAAGGTTACGTGCAGCCGCGATGGCGGGTGTAGCTCAGCTGGTTAGAGCGCCAGATTGTGGATCTGGATGTCGCCGGTTCGATCCCGGCCACTCGCCCCAGCTTTAAAGGGTCGAGACGACCCATGCCGAGGGCGCCCGCCCCGGCGCCTTTTCAATAAAGACGGTCGCGATAACCTTCTTCCGTCATCCGGTCGGATTCTTCGACCGAAAGCCCTGCGATCTGATCGGAGAGGATGCGCCCCAATGAGGGGAAACTGGAACGCGGCACGCGCTTTTCCGGGTTCCACAGATCCGAACGGATAAGGGCCTTGCCGCAATGGAAATAGACCTCTTCGATGGCGATGAGGAGCCCGGCTTTGGGCGCCTTGCCGTTGAAGCTCGACGGTTCGAGGAGGGCCTTGTCGATGGTGATCGAGGCGCGGCCATTGACGCGCAGGCTTTCGTTGATCCCCGGAACAAAAAAGACGAGGCCGACCCCGGGAGAGGAAAGGACGTTGCCGAAAGTGTCGGTGCGGTTGTTGCCGAGGCGATCGGGGATGAGAAGCGTCTTGTCGTCGAGGATGCGGACAAAACCCGGCGCATCGCCTTTGGGCGAGGCATCGCACCGCCCGCTCGGATCGCAGGAAGCGATGACGAGCAGAGGCGAGAGCCTGATAAAAGCCTTCGCATGCTTGTCGAGGGCTTGCATCTCCTTTTTGACCGCGCGTTCGCTGGGTGGCCCGTAAAAGGCGCGGAGGGTTTCGCGGTCGTCGATCACATCCACCGGTTTCCTCCCTTCGGAGTTGGATTTCCTCACTATGCATGAGAGGCTCTAAAACTAAAAGCGGGGATGGCGGAAGGAAGGCTATTTCCCTATCGTTCTGCGGCAGAATCCTATCGCGGTTGGCGCCGGCTCCAGGAGAAGGCGATGGGTGAGGAGCAGAGAACGGCCGGGCGGTTTGTCGTCAAGCGCGAAGAGATCGCGGGCGGCGGCCATTTTTTCCGTTTCGAGATCGACCACCCCCTAAAGCGCAACAGCCTTGGCCGCAAGCTCCTTTCCGAGATTGCCCTTGCCGTCGAAGGGCTCGAGGGGGATGCGGATGTGCGCGCCGCGGTCCTGACCGGCGCCGGCGAGCGGGCTTTTGTCGGCGGCGCCGATCTCGACGAGCTCGCCGCTCTCGACCGCGCGGGCGCGCGCGCTTTCATCACTCTCGTTCACCGGTGCTGCGAGGCTTTTCGCCGCCTTCCGGTTCCGGTGATCGCGCGCGTCGACGGCTATGCGCTCGGCGCCGGGCTCGAACTTCTGTGCTGTTGCGATCTCCGAATCGCAAGCGACCGCTCGCGATTCGGCATGCCCGAAGTGCGCGTCGGGCTGCCTTCGGTGGTCGAAGCGGCTTTTTTGCCGAGGCTCGTCGGCAGCGGCCGGGCGCGGCGCCTCATCCTTACGGGCGAGGCGATCGACGCCGAGACGGCCTTATCCTGGGGGCTTCTCGACGCCGTCGTTCCCGCCCCCCGGCTCGATCAGGAAGTCGACCGTTTCCTTTCCGCCATCCTCGCCGCAGGCCCGCGCGCCTTGCGCCTGCAAAAGGCGCTTATCCGCGAATGGGACGAGCTTCCGGCGAGCGCGGCGGTGGAGCGCGGGATCGAGGTTTTTGCAGAGGCTTTCGAGAGCGAGGAACCGCGGCAGATGGCAAAGGCGATGCTCAGAGAACTCAAAAGGCGCAAATGAAAGGAAAGGCGGGCGCCAACTCCGGACGATCCGGCGGCAGAGCCAGCCGCGGCCGCGCTGCGGGGATCGGCGCCAAGAAAAATCCGCAAATTCGGCAGGCGGGACGGCTCGCCGAAGCCTCGGTTGGCTCGCCGAGCCTTGCTCCGCCCGAAGAGAGCCCGCATTATCTCGGGCACCGCCGGCGCCTGCGCGAAAGGCTCGTCGTCGGGGGCCCGGGAAACCTGCCCGACTACGAACTTCTCGAGATTCTGCTTTTCGCGCAAAACCCGCGCGGCGACGTCAAGCCTTTGGCGAAAAGGCTGATCGAGGATTTCGGCGGTCTCGCCGAGGTGTTGAGCGCCGAAAGCGAGGCTCTTGCCGCGGCCGGCCTCGCAATGGCCGGCATCGCCGCCGTCAAATCGGTGCGCGAAGCCGCCCTTCGCCTGATGCGGGCCGAATTGCGCCAACGCGAGGTGATCGGCTCCTGGGACAACCTCATCGCCTATTGCAACGCCGAGATCGCCTGGGGCCAGGTGGAAGAGTTCCACCTCCTGTTTCTCGATCGCAAAAATGCCCTTATCAGGCACGAGAAGCAGCAAAAGGGGACGATCGACCACACCCCCGTCTACCCGCGCGAAGTCATCAAGCGCGCTCTCGAACTCGGCGCATCGGCCCTTATCCTCGTCCACAACCACCCTTCGGGCGACACTACCCCTTCGAAGGCCGATATAGCCGTCACCAGAGACATCGCGAAAGCGGCCGCGGCGGTCAACATCGCCCTCCACGACCACCTCATCATCGGCCGCGGAGGGCATACGAGCTTTAAGGATCTGGGGCTTCTCTGAAAAGGGCTGCGGATATCGGGTTCGCGGTGCGGATGGGGCGAGGGCGGCGCCTTTTTTCGGGCTCTCCCTCCCCCGGCGCGCGGACCCTATACTGGCGCGCGAGAGGCACGCCCGCGGCTCCGCAGCCTCGCGGCCTTGCGCCGAAATTCTGGGGAGAAGACAGATGTTCGAACGCCTTTCCGAGGAACAGCGCCGCTTCGTCGGCACGGTGCGCGCGCTCGCCCAAAGCCGGTTCAAAGAGCGCGCGGCCAGTTACATGGACGGCAGCTTTCCGTGGGAGAACATCCGCGCTCTTGCCGAACTCGGCGTTCTCGGCATGGCGGTTCCCGAAGAGCTGGGGGGTCTCGGTCTTCCGGTTTTCGACACCGCTCTCGTCCTCGAAGAGATCGCCAAGGTCTGCTACGTGACGGCGATGGCGGTCCTCGGAGAGGTCGGGGTGCAGACGCGGATCATCGCGCATTACGCGCCCGAAGCGATCAGAGCACGGATCCTGCCGCAAGTGTGCCGCGGCGAGAGCATCCTCGCGATCTGCATGACCGAACCCGACGCCGGCACCGATGTTGCGAATTACCGCACCAATGTCGAACGGGTGGGCGCAAAGCTCCGCTTGAACGGGGTCAAAACCCTCATCAGCCGCGCCGAAGAGGCGGCGATGTTCGTCGTCTTTACGCGCGTCGACAAAAGGCCCGGACGGGAGGGAATCGGCTGCGTTCTCGTCGAAAGGGGAACGCCAGGGCTTGCCGTCACCGGCAGCTTCCACACGATGGGTGGGGAAAACCTTCACGAAGTGCGCTTCGAGGACTGCGAGATTGCGCCCGAAAACCTAGTCATCGAGGAAGACGGTTTTCGCCGGCTCCTTTCCTCCTTCAACACCCAGCGCTGTCTCAACCCCGCAATCTCTTTGGGGCTTGCCGAAGGAGCTTTCGAGGAAGCGGTGCGTTATGCGCAAGAGAGGGCGGCGTTCGGCCGGCCGATCGCCGCCTTCCAGGGGATGCGCTGGAAGCTCGCCATGATGTACCGGGAGATCGAGAGCGCGCGCAGCATCCTCTATCGCGCCTGCCGGAGCGCAAACCCTTTTCCCGATCCTCTTCTCGCCGCGGTCGCCAAGATCACCTGCAACGAGACGGCGCAAAGGGTGACCAGCGAAGCGGTCCAGGTTTTCGGCGGTTATGGCTTTACCGACGCCTTCCCGGTCTCCCGCCTTTATCGCGGCGCGCGTTACGGAACCTTGGGCGGCGGCACCACGGAAACGCTTTTGGATCTCATCGGCAAAAGGGTTCTTGCGGGGCTCGATCCGGCCGACGGCATTTCGGGATTGGCGAATTTCTAGGCTGCGGGCGGGGGCGAAGTGTTGGGGGCGATGGTGACGCCGCCGTCGACGACGATCACCTGGCCCGTGATATAGCCGCCCGCAGGCGTGGCCAGCATCAAGGCGACGCCCGCGATCTCTTCGGGCTCGCCGAGGCGCCGCAAAGGCGTCACCGCCTCGCGCCTTTTCCTGCGCCCTTCGTCCTGCCAAAGGACGCGCGCGAACTCGGTCTTGACGAGCCCCGGGGCGATGCAATTGACGCGGATGTTGAAAGGACCCCACTCGGCCGCGAGATTGCGGGCGAGAGCCACGTCCGCGGCTTTGGTGATCCCGTACATGCCGAGTTCGAGCGAACTCTGGAAGGCCGCGATCGAGATGATGAAGATGATCACCCCATCGCGCCTCTCTTTCATCTCGGGCGCGACCATCCGCGCAAGCCAGAGATTGGAGAGAACGTTGTTGACCATCATCCTTTCGAAGGCTTCCTCGCCGAGCCCCTCGAGAGAGCCGAAATAGGGGTTGACGGCGGCGTTGCAGACGAGGATGTCGATGCGGCCCCATTCCTGGCGCGCGCGCGCGACGAGGGCCTCGAGTTGGGCCTTGTCCGAGATTCGCGCCGCCGCCGCGATCGCCTCGCCGCCGCGGGCGCGCAGCGCCCCCGCGACTTCCTCGGCGGCCTCGAGCCTGCGCCCCGAAATGACGACTCGGCCTCCGGCCTCGACAAAAGCCTCGGCGATGGCGCGGCCGATGCCGCGGCTCGAACCGGTGACGATCGCGACTTTCCCCGAAAGATCGAAACGCTTCATAGGGCGCCCCTTCCGCTTCTGCGCGCCATCATGCGCTGGGGCGCGTTTTCGCGAAAGGGGCGAGGCGCGCTGTTTCAGGTCGCGTCGGCCTGCGCCTTTGCCTCTTCGGAAAAGGGCCTGATGCTGCCGTCGGCGAGAAGTTCGCGGGCGTGCGAGGCGTCGACGGCGGCGCTGAAATAATACCCTTGGGCCCTGGCGGCAGCCCCGCTTTCGATAAGGAAATCGCGCTCTTCGGCGGTTTCGACGCCCTCGGCGATGACGCCGATCCCGAATTCGCCGGCAAAATCGATCATGGCGCGGATCGTCGCCCTGCTGCGCGCGTCTTTCGTCCCCTCCCGGATAAAGGATGGGTCGATCTTGATGTGATTGACGCCGTAAGCCTTGACATAGTCGAAAGAGGAATAGGCCGTGCCGAAATCGTCGATGGCGATCTTGGCGCCGAGCCTGCGAAGCTCGGCGAGAACATTGTTTTGCGACCAAGTCACTTGCGCCAGAGTGGCTTCGGTCACGTCGAACTCGAGATCGCTCGGCTCGAGCTTCCATTTCACCACGGTTTCGGCGATTTCGCGCAAAAGCGCGGAGCCCTTTTTCAATTGCGCGAGGGAAAGATTGATCGCCATCAGAGGCGGCGCGAGCCCCTCTTCGCGCCATAAATGAAGCTGGCGGCAAGCGGCGTCGAGAACCCAGAGGCCGAGCGCTCCGATCGCTCCGGTCTTTTCCGCGACGGCGATGAATTCGCGCGGGGCAATAAGCCCCCTTGTCGGATGGTGCCAGCGCACGAGAGCTTCCATTCCGACGATCTTGCCCGAGGCGAGTTCGACCTGAGGCTGGTAATAAAGCTCGAGCTCTTCCCTTGCGATCGCCTTGCGCAGGTCTTCGGCAAGGGCGATCCGCTCCAACACCGCCTCATCGAGAGCTTGCGAATGAAAACGGTAGCGGTCGCCTCCTTCTTCTTTTGCGCGGTAAAGGGCGAGGTCGGCTTGCGTCACCATCTGATCGGCCTCGCCTGCCGCCGCGGCAAAAAGCGCGATGCCGATGCTGGCGCCGATATGGATATCGTTGCCTTCGAGGCTGTAACGCTCGCCGACGGCGCCGAGGATCTTGGCGGCGAGCGCGCCCGCGCTTGCCGGCTCTGCCGCATCGGCTTGCAAGACGGCGAATTCGTCGCCGCCGTAACGCGCGGCAAGGTCGGTTTCGCGGATCGCGCCTTTGAGCCTCGAGGCCACCTCGCGCAGCAGAATATCGCCGAGGGCGTGGCCGAGCGTATCGTTGACGTTCTTGAAATCGTCGAGGTCGATAAAGAGCAGCGCAAACGGCGCTGCGCCGCGTTTGCACGCGGCAAAGGCCTGGCGCAGCCGTTCGAAAAACGTGGCCCGGTTGGCCAGCCCCGTCAAAGCGTCGGTGCGGGCGAGACGGGCGATCTTTTCCTCGGCCGCCTTGCGTTCGGTGATGTCGATGAGGATGCCTTCGACCTCGCAAAGCCGCCCCTGGTCGTCGCGCACCGGGTTGTAGCGGTTTTCGACCCAGCGTTCGCCGCCCTCTTTGGAGAGAAGGCGCAATTCGATCGCGGAACCCTCCGTCTCCCGTTTGAGGATCTCCGCCAGAACCCGGTGCAGCTTCGGCTGGTCTTCGGGGTGGACGAGAACTCGCACCCAGTCGGCGGCCGCCAGAAGCTTTTCGGGGTCCTGCCCGAATCTCGCGATGTTGCCGGAGATGTAGACGAGCCGGAAAGAGGGATCGCCGGCAAGACGGTAAAGAATGGTCGGGCTGTTGTGGACGATGGTGTTGGCGTTGGCGAGTTCCTTGATGGTGCGGGCGCGGGCGTTGGCGGCGCCGACGAGGCCGGCGAGGGTCAGCAAGCTGTCGGTTTCGGCCCAGCTCCACTGACGCAGGACGGAGGACGAGTCGATAAAATTGCAGCTCCCCCACAACCGCCCCTCGCTTTCCACGGGAACCTGCAAAAGCGAGGAAAGCCCCGCTTCGGCAAAACTCGGGCGAAAGGGCGCCGCAACTTCGCCGAGAGAGATCGAGGCGACCGTCCCGGCAAGAGCCGGGGCCACGAGCTTTGGCATCTGCAGATCGAGATCGAGAACGCCAAAAGCCGGGTTCGACCGCATCGGCGGCAAAGGCGGCGCGCTCCATTCCTCGACCAGATTGGCGAGAAGGTGCCCTTCCTCGTCGCGGTTGATCTTCGCGATGAAGACGCGGCCGACCCCGATGGTTTTTCCGATCAGCCTGAGAACGCGCGGGATCGCCTCTTCGAAGCGGTCGGAGCCCAAAAGCTCGGCCGCGCTTTCGGTGACCGCATGGAGAAGCCCGTCATGCTCGCGCAAGGCTTCTTCCGCCGCCCTGCGCTCGCCGAGTTCGGCGTCGAGACGCATATAGGCCTCTTCGAGCGCGGCGGTGCGCTGGTTGACCGTCGCTTCCAACTCGGTTTGATAGAGCCCGAGCTGGCTCGCCCTTTCCTCGGCAACCGCGGCCTCGCGTTCGGCGGCCTGGTGGCGCCAGAGAGCGCGCCGCGCGAAAAGGCTCAAAAGCACAAACGCCAAGCTGACGACGAGAAGCGCGGCGATTTCGTGCCGGGTTTCGCTCCCCCATTCGCGCAAAACCTCGGAGCGCGGCAGAACCGCATGGACGGTGAAATCTCCGCGCCTTTCGGCAACCGCAATGGCATTGCCGATTGCGCGCTCTGGCCGTTCCCCTGCGAAAAGGACGCCGCTTTTTTCGACCCAGATGAACGTCCGCTTGAAGCCG